>NZ_JBWKWD010000019.1:0-118038 GCF_059422045.1 Pseudomonas sp. GW821-FHT02A08 | reverse complement strand
GGGGTATAGCGCAGTCCGGTAGCGCGCCTGCTTTGGGAGCAGGATGTCAGGAGTTCGAATCCCCTTACCCCGACCATATTAAAAATCCTCGTATCGAAAGATACGGGGATTTTTTTTGCCTTCGATAATACTGGGCGTGCCGCAAAACCCTGTGGGAGCGAGCTTGCTCGCGATGACGGTGTGATCTGGCGACATTGATATCGACAGAAAGGACGCCATCGCGAGCAAGCTCGCTCCCACAGGTTTACATCAGTGCAGCTTCAGCCGTGGCTCGGTACCGCGCCCGATCTTGCTGCCCAACATCAGCATCGCCGTTCGGAACGGCCCGTACAGCGCCATCTGGTGCATGCGGTACAGCGACACGTAGAACATCCGCGCCAGCCAGCCTTCGAGCATCACGCTGCCGGTGAGGTTGCCCATCAGGTTACCCACAGCCGAAAAACGCGACAGCGAGATCAGCGAGCCATAGTCGGTGTACTTGTACTCCGGCAGTGCCTTGCCTTCAATGCGCAGTTTCAGCGATTTGGCCAGCAACGAAGCCTGCTGGTGAGCGGCCTGTGCACGTGGCGGCACATTGCGGTCGCTGCCCGGTTGCGGGCAGGCGGCGCAGTCACCGAAGGCGAAGATGTTCTCGTCACGGGTGGTTTGCAGGGTCGGCAGCACTTGCAGCTGATTGATGCGGTTGGTTTCCAGGCCATCGATGTCCTTGAGGAAACCCGGTGCGCGAATCCCCGCGGCCCAGACTTTCAGGCTGGCCTTGATTTCGTTGCCGTCGGCGGTGATCAGGCTGTCGGCCGTCACTTCGCTGACAGCGGCATTGGTCATGACGTTGACCCCGAGTTTCTCCAGGGTTTTATGCACAGGTCCGCCAATGCGCTCCGGCAGCGCCGGCAACACCCTTGGACCGGCTTCGATCAGGGTGATGTGCATGTTTTCCGGTTTGATCCGGTCCAGGCCATAGGCTGCCAATTCGTGGGCGGCGTTGTGCAGTTCGGCGGCCAGTTCTACTCCGGTGGCACCGGCGCCGACGATGGCCACGCTGATTTGCTCGATCGTGTCGGTTTGCCCTGCGTGAGCGCGCAAATAGTGATTGAGCAGTTGCTGGTGGAATCGCTCGGCCTGTTTGCGGGTGTCGAGGAACAGGCAGTGTTGCGCCGCGCCCTGGGTGCCGAAATCGTTGGTGGTGCTGCCGACGGAGATCACCAGCGAGTCGTAAGGCACTTCGCGGGCCGGTACAAGCTCCAGACCTGCTTCGTCATAGGTGGCGGCCAGCTGGATTTTTTTCTTCGCGCGATCGAGCCCGCTCATGCGTCCCAGTTGGAACTCGAAGTGGTTCCATTTGGCCTGGGCCACATAGTTGAGTTCGTCTTCGGAAGAGTTAAGGGAACCGGCCGCCACTTCGTGCAACAACGGTTTCCAGATGTGGGTCAGGTTAGCGTCGACCAGCATCACGTTGGCCGTGCCACGCTTGCCCAGAGTCTTACCCAGACGGGTAGCCAACTCCAGACCGCCGGCGCCGCCGCCGACAATGACAATACGATGGGACATGGGGATAACTCGCAAGGCTAAAAGAAATCTTTGTCGTCGTTACCCAAGCGAGCGCAAGGCAGCTCATAGCGTCAGGTAACTGATAAGTCGGCTCAACAGGCCCAGACCAATGGTCACTGCCAGCACCAGCACCAGGAGCATCCACGGCCGGAATGGCCGGCGCTCGACTCGGTGCTGGGACAGTTGCAGGTACTCTTCGACATGCTTTTGGTCGTCGGGGTTCAGGCGGCTGGTCATATCGGGCCTCGTCAGGGGTAGACGTTGCTGAATGAGTAGAAGCTACAGGGAAATTATTCAGCTGTGAACGGAGCTTAGCTGTTGACCGGGGAAAGGCTCGAGCCTCACAGGCTGATCCCGACATCAAAAACAATGCTGCGCCCCAGGTTGCTGCGCAAGAAGTCCGGCGCATCCGGGTGAGCGAACAGCACACGGGCGAACGTTGGCCCCACCAAGGACAGTGAACGCCAGCCCTGGCGCAGGTATTCGGTCGGCGGCGGGAAATGGCTGTTCAGGTCCAGCACTTCGCGTTTGAGGCTGGCGAAGGCAATGATGTCCAGCTCACCCAGATCCATGCCGCGTTCTTTGTAGTTGTGCGCTTTTTTGCGCAAGGTCGGCGCCAATCGCAGCAAGAACTCGTTGGCGGGGATGCGTCGTGGCTTGGCCTCGCGGCGCACCAGTTGGCTCAGGGAAAACGCGCTGCGTCGGCGTTGCAGTTCGTCGCGCCATTCATCGTTGAGGCGCCGGCCTTCGTCGAGCACGAAGAACACCTCGAAACTGGCATCGCGAAACAACACATCCGGCGGCTCCCCGGCGGGGGCGAACTCATCGGCGCGATAGGGAATGTTCAAGCCTTGCAGCAGGCGCTGGCAAACCCAACGCTCACGCTCCCATTTGCGGGCGTTGGACAGGAACGCGTTGGCTTGCTCGGCCGCGATGGTCAGCAGGCGTAAATAATCTGAGTCATCCATAGGCCCAAGCTTAGCGTTCAAATGTGATCGCAAAGAAGACAATTTGTCGCAGAGGCTCAATGCCTTCCGTTCCCATGCCCGTTTCAGGGCCCTGCACAAAATGGATAGTGGTCTGCGCGCGCTGGATATTGCCTCGTATCGGGCGGCTCTACCCTCGGCTGTACGGACGTAAGCCGTGTTACCGCCGCTCTGAAAAAACAACAACAAGAGATATATGCCATGCGCAAGATCGACGTACATGAGGTTATCGACAACGCTCGTTTCAACCGCTTTCACTGGATGGTGCTGTTCTGGTGTGCCCTGATCATCATCTTCGACGGCTACGATCTGGTGATCTACGGCGTGGTCTTGCCGATGCTGATGAAAGAATGGGGGCTCAGTCCTTTGCAAGCCGGTGCACTGGGCAGTTATGCACTGTTCGGCATGATGTTCGGCGCACTGTTCTTCGGACCGCTGTCGGACAAGATCGGCCGCAAGAAAGCCATCACGATCTGCGTGATGCTCTTCAGCGGTTTCACCGTGCTCAATGGTTTCGCCCGAAACCCCACCGAGTTCGGCCTCTGTCGCTTCATTGCCGGGCTCGGCATTGGCGGCGTGATGCCTAACGTCGTGGCGCTGATGAACGAGTACGCGCCGAAAAAAATCCGCAGCACGCTGGTCGCGATCATGTTCAGCGGTTATTCGGTGGGCGGCATGCTGTCCGCCGGGCTGGGCATTGTGCTGATCCCGAGTTTCGGCTGGCAGTCGGTGTTTTACGTGGCGATCCTGCCGTTGCTGTTGTTGCCGCTGATCATGTATTTCCTGCCCGAATCGGTGGGCTTCATGATGCGTCAGGGACGTAATGAAGAGGCGCGCAATATTCTTGAGCGGATTGATCCGGCCTACGTCGCGCAAACGTCCGATCAATTGCACATGGCCGAAGTGAAAGGCACGGGCACCCCGGTGTTGCAGTTGTTCCGTGAAGGCCGTGCGCTGCGCACGCTGATGCTGTGGCTGGCGTTTTTCTGTTGCCTGTTGATGGTGTACGCGCTGAGTTCCTGGCTGCCGAAACTGATGGCCAACGCCGGTTACAGCCTGGGTTCGAGTCTGTCGTTCCTGCTGGTGTTGAACTTCGGGGCGATTTTCGGTGCGGTCGGCGGCGGGGTGCTGGGTGACAAACTCAATCTGCCGAGAGTGTTGGCGGTGTTTTTCGCCATGGCGGCGGTGTCGATCACTCTGCTGGGCTTCAACAGCCCGATGCCGGTGTTGTACCTGCTGATCGCCATTGCGGGTGCCACCACCATTGGCTCGCAGATTCTTTTGTACGCCTGCGCGGCGCAGTTTTACTCCATGACGATTCGATCGACCGGTCTGGGCTGGGCCTCGGGCATCGGGCGCAACGGGGCCATCGTCGGTCCGCTGCTGGGCGGTGCCTTGCTCGGGATCAGCCTGCCCCTGCAACTGAACTTCATGGCGTTTGCCTTGCCCGGTGCGGTGGCGGCCCTGGCCATGACCGTGTTCGCCATCAGCAGCCGACGCAGCGCTGCCGGCGTCAGCCCAGCGTTGTCAGCGACCGGTGCCTGAATCATGAAAGCGTTTTTCCAGGACTTTTCGTTGTCGGCCGCCGTGGCTGGATTCATTGCCACGGTGATTTCCTATGCCGGCCCGTTGGTGATCATCTTTCAGGCGGCAGAAGCGGCACATCTTTCGCGGGAAGTGTTGTCGTCCTGGATCTGGGCGATCTCAATTGGCAGCGCCGTGCTCGGTATCGGTTTGAGCCTGCGCTACCGCGTTCCGGTGATCATTGCCTGGTCGGCGCCTGGCTCGGCGTTGCTGGTGACGCTGTTGCCGGACATCTCCATGGCAGAGGCGGTGGGGGCTTATCTGGTCAGCAGCCTGATCATTTTCGTGGTCGGCATCTCGGGGGCTTTCGACCGGGTCATCAGCAAGCTGCCCGCCGCCATCGCGGCGGCGATGCTGGCGGGGATCCTGTTCAGTTTCGGCACCGGCTTGTTCGTGTCGATGCAGCACAAGCCGTTGCCGGTCCTGGCGATGTTTGCCTGCTACCTGATCTGCAAGCGGGTGATGCCACGTTATGCGGTGATGGTGGTGCTGCTGGTGGGCTGTTCGATTGCCGCGGCCACCGGTGACTTGCATCGTGAAGCGCTGGTGATCGGCCTGGCCACGCCAGTGTGGATCACGCCCGAGTTCAGCCTCGGCGCGATCCTGAACATCGCCTTGCCGCTGGTGATGGTGGCGCTGACCGGTCAGTTCGTGCCCGGCATGGCGGTGCTGCGGGCCAGCGGATACCCAACGCCGGCGAGCCCGATCATCGCCAGTAGCGCGCTGGGCACGGCACTGCTGGCGCCGTTCGGTTGCCATGGACTGAATCTGGCGGCGATCACCGCGGCGATCTGCACCGGTCGCGAAGCCCACGAAAATCCTTGCAAACGCTACGTGGCCGGGGTCGTCGGCGGCCTGTGCTACCTGCTGTTGGGGATCTTCGGCGCCACGCTGGTCTCGCTGTTTTCAGCGTTCCCCAAAGAGCTGGTCGCGGCGCTGGCCGGGCTGGCCCTGTTCGCCGCCATTGCCGGCGCGTTGACGGGAGCGATGGCTGTGCCGAGCGATCGCGAAGCCGCGCTGGTGACCTTTCTGGTCACTGCGTCGGGCATGTCGTTGTTCGGTTTGTCCGCGGCATTTTGGGGGCTGATTTTCGGCATGGCCACCCATGTGCTGTTGAGCGCCCGTCGTCCCGTTTCCCTTCGCAATTCCACTGCAACTGAAGTCCTTCAATCAGTCGATCAATAACAATAAGAGAAAAACGATGAAACAGATTCTCCCAACAACCGGTTCGGCGTTGTCCCTGGCTGTCGTCTCGAGTTTTTCCACTGGTGCGATGGCGGCTGAAACCGGCTTTGTCGAAGACACCACCGCGACGTTGCAAGCGCGCAATTACTACTTCAGCCGCGACTATTCCGACATCGTCGGCGCCAACCAGCAATCGAAGGCGCAAGAGTGGGCCCAGGGTTTCATCCTCAACGTGAAGTCCGGATACACCCAGGGCACCGTCGGGTTTGGGGTGGACGTCATCGGCTTGCTCGGCCTCAAGCTCGACAGCGCCCCGGACCGGACCAATACCGGTTTGCTGCCGGTGCAGAGCGACGGCCGCGCGGCGGACAACTACAGCCGCCTGGAAGGCGCGTTGAAGATGCGTTACTCCAAAACCGAGCTGAAAGTCGGTGAACTGCAACCCAATCTACCGGTGTTGGCATTCAGCGATATTCGCCTGCTGCCGCCGAGTTATCAGGGCGCAAGCATCACCTCCAACGAGATCAATGGCCTGACGCTGCAGGGTGGTCACTTGAGTTCAACCAGCCTGCGCAACGAGGCGGGCGACGAAAAGATGCAAGCGATGCTGGGTCACGTGCCGCAGCGCCAGGTCAGCAGTGACGGTTTCAATTTTGCCGGCGCTGATTATGTCTTCAACGACAAGCGCAGCTCGGTCAGCGCCTGGTACGGGCAACTGGAAGATATCTACAACCAGCGTTTTCTGGGTTTAAAGCACAGTGAGCCGGTGGGCGACTGGATCCTCGGCGCCAACCTCGGCTACTACGATTCGCGCGAGGACGGCAAGAAACTGCTGGGCAACATCGACAACCAGGCGTTCTTCTCGTTGCTGTCGGCCAAGCGTGGCGGTCATACATTTTACGTCGGCTATCAGGGCATGTTCGGTGACAGTGCGTTCCCACGGGTGTTTGCCAACATCTCACCACTGGGCAACGAAGTGCCGACCTACGAGTTCGCCTCCACCGATGAACGTTCCTGGCAGGCGCGCTACGACTACGACTTCGCGGCGCTCGGCGTACCGGGGCTGACCAGCACCGTGCGCTACATCAGCGGCAACAATGTCGATACCGGCAAGGGCTTTGAAGGCAAGGATCGCGAGCGTGACCTGGACATCGGCTATGTGTTGCAGAGCGGTAGCCTCAAAGGCCTTGGCATCCGTGTGCGCAACGCGATGGCGCGTTCCAACTACCGCAGTGATATCGACGAGAACCGCTTGATCCTCAGCTACACCTGGACCCTGCTGTGAGCCCATTGATCACAGGTTGCTGGTGCAATCACCGATGACGTTGTAGGTCACGCGGTGGGTCTGGCCCTGATGATCGACATACTCCATGGTCGCCGGTACAACCCCGCACGCGGTCGCCGTGTCCGACACGGAAACCACCTTGGCGATGTCCAGTGGCTGCGCCGGGTTGTACAGGACTGCAAGGGGCTCGTTGTCAGCGGCCATGGCCGAGGTGGCGATGACGGTCAGCAACAGGCTGATCAACGTTTTCATGATGGTGTGCTCCGTGTCGGTTCTGATGTCTGAATTTTAGTCTTTGCCACCGACGGATAAAGGGGCGAACGGCGGATGCAGCCTTACATAAAACGTAACAGTCATCGCCCGAGGAGGGCTTATGGATGTGCTTAACAACTTGCGCGTGTTCATCCGGGTGGTGGACTGCGCCAGTTTCACCGGGGCTGCCGATGCGCTGGATCTGTCGACCGCGCAGGTATCCCGATTGGTGGCGGATCTGGAGGAGCATGTACAAGCGCGACTGCTGCAACGCACCACGCGGCGCTTGAGCCTGACCGACGCCGGCGAGCGCTTCCTGCTGCGCAGCCGGCAAATCGTCGATGCCATGGATGAGGCGACCGCCGAGGCCCGTGGCGCTCATATCAATCCGGCCGGACGCCTGCGGGTGCACAGCATGAACGGCCTGGGTGTGCTGCTCACGCCGTTGATCGCCCGCTACAGCGAGCTTTATCCCGATGTTGTGTTCGAATTGACCTTGTCGCAGCGTAATCCCGATCCGCTGGAGGAAGGGCACGATGTGGTGATTTCAATAGCGCCCGAACTGGCAGACTCGCAAATGGTTGCGCAGGCCATCGGGCAGATCTACAGCGTACCCTGTGCCTCCCCGGACTACCTGCACCGCCGGGGTGTGCCGCAGCAGCCGCTGGCGCTGAGCGATCATCAGTGCCTGCGCATGCTCGACCCGTTGTACAGCGATCAATGGATTTTCCAGGACGAGCAGGGCGAGCACGCCGTCAGCCCGGCCAAGACCTTTCAGTGCAATGTTGCCGAGTCGATGGTCAAGGCTTCGGAGGCGGGCATGGGCATCAGCCTGCTGCCGTTCTACACTGCGACGCGGCCCTTGAGCGACGGCACTTTGCTGCGCGTGTTACCTGCATGGCGCCTGCGCGAACGCAATGTGTATGCGCTGTATCCTTCGCGTCATTTTCTCGATGCCAAGGTCCGCACCTGGGTGGACTTTCTCAAGTCAGAGCTACCGAAGCTGTTCGCCGAACATGACGCGGTGATGAACGATCCGCGGCATTGGGCTTGAAGTCGAAGGGCAGGCGAGCGGCGGTGTAGACTGAGCGTCTGTTGTTCTTCGCCTGGGAGGCGCGCGTAGCCATGATCGGTGCAGAGTTGCTGTCATCGCAAACCCTTGCGGTCGGCTGGCTGATCTATGTGCCGGTGTTGATCTGGGCGATCTGTCGCACGCCGTGGGTTGAACTGTTCACCGACAGCCGTCGTCAGCATCTGCTGTTTGGAACGGTGTTTGCGCTGTTTCTGTTGTGGCTGGTGCGGCGCGACTTTGATACCGGCGTGTCTTACCACTTCATCGGCATGACAGCGGTGACGCTGCTGCTGGACTGGCCGCTGGCGCTGGTCGGCGGGTTGGTGGCGCAAACGGGGCTGGTGTTGCTCGACCGACAGGACCTGGCGGCGGTCGGGGTCAATGGCGCGCTGTTGATTGCGCTGCCGGTGCTGGTCACCGAGTGCTGCGCGATCCTGGTGGAGCGTGCTCAGCCGCGAAGTCCCTTTGTGTATATCTTCGTGTCCGGCTTCTTTGCGGCGGCGCTGTCGGCGTTGCTGTGCCTGCTGCTGGCGCTATGGTTGCTGTGGTTCGACGAGCGTTTCGAGATGCCGTACTGGCTTGAGGATTTTGTCGGCTACCTGTGGCTGATCATTTTTCCCGAAGCGTTTATCAACGGCATGATCGTCAGTGCGCTGGTGGTGTTTTGTCCGGAGTGGCTTGAGACGTTCAACCGCACCCGCTACCTCTCGGCTCCCTGGAAGGACGACGATCCCAAGTCCTGATCCGCATCAAAACCTGGAATCGCCCACTCGATGGATCAGTGGCGCGGGTCGAAGTCGCCGCTGAACATCTCGTCCTCGGCATCGGGAGCCACTGGAATCTTGTGTTCTTCGGACGCCCAGGCGCCCAGGTCGATCAGTTTGCAGCGGTCGGAGCAGAATGGCCGGAATTTGCTCTCGGCGGTCCATTCCACGGGGGCGCCACAGGTTGGGCATTCGACGGTTGTTGGTTGGCTCATGACTGGCCTCCACGCAAAGAAAGATAAAAGTGATGCAGGCGTTCAACCTCGCTGTGCAGCCAGGCAAGGTCGCGGTCATTGACCACGACGTCGTCGGCATGGCTCACGCGATCCTGGCGGCTGGACTGGGCCTTGAGGATCGCCTGGACTTGCTGTTCGCTGGTCTGGTCACGTTGCAGGGTGCGTTCGATCTGCAATTGTTCAGGGGCATCGATCACCAGCACCCGTTGGGTCATGGCGTACTGCCCGGACTCGATCAGCAGCGGCGAAACCAGAATCGCATAAGGCGATTTTGCCAGCGCCAGGTGGTGAGCGATCTCCTCGCCGATCAGCGGATGCAGGAGGGCCTCCAGCCAGCGGCGTTCCTCAGGCACCTCGAAGATCAATTTGCGTAGCGCAGCACGGTCCAGTTGCCCGTCGGCCTGTAACACGCCGGGGCCGAAGTGCTCGGCGATTTGCGCCAGTGCCGGGCGGCCGGGTTCCACTACCCAGCGAGCGGCATGATCGGCGTCGACCACATGCACGCCCAGGTCGATGAAGTGTTGGGCGGCCGCGCTTTTTCCGCTGCCGATGCCGCCGGTCAGGCCGAGAATCCAGGGTTTTTCCACAGGGGTATTCATTTCAAACCGACAGACTGCCAATAGAAGTCGGTTATTTGACCACCCCAGAGCAACGCAATCCAGCCGGCAATGGCCAGATAGGGACCGAAAGGGATCGGCGTCGAGGTTTTTGCATGGCGCCAGCGCAGCAGCACCAGCCCGATAATGGCACCCACCAGCGAGGACAGCAGTATGGTCAGGGGCAAAATCTGCCAGCCACCCCAGGCGCCCAGCATCGCCAGTAGCTTGAAATCACCGTAGCCCATGCCGTCCTTGCCCGTGACCAGCTTGAACAGCCAGAACACCGACCACAGCAAGCCGTAGCCGGCGACCGCCCCCCAAAGCGCCTCGTGCAACGACACGAACAGGCCGAAACTGTTGACGATCAACCCCAGCCATATCAACGGCAGCACCAGTACGTCCGGCAATATCTGATGTTCGGCGTCGATCAGGCTCATCGCCAGCAACCCCCAGCTCAGGATCAGCATCAGGCCGGCCGGCCAACCGAAGCCGAAGTGCCAGGCTACAAACGCCGACAACAGCCCACAGGCCAGTTCGGTCAACGGATAGCGCGGGCTGATTGCCGCCGTGCAGGCTGAACAGCGACCGCGCAAAAACACATAACTGAGCAGCGGGATGTTTTCCCAGGCGCGGATTCGGTGACCGCAGTGCGGGCACTGGGAGTGGGGCAGCAACAGGTTGTAGGTCGGCAGCGGCGTTTCGCCAGGCAGCCCGAGAATGTCATGGGCCTGCTCACGCCAGTCGCGTTCGAGCATTTTCGGCAGGCGCCAGATCACGACATTGAGGAAACTGCCGACCAGCAGGCCGGTGATGCCCGCGAGAAGGACAAAGGCCAGCGCAGAGTGAATCAGGGTTTCATTCAAGGGCATGTCAGATCGCTGAGCCAAGTTGGAAGATGGGCAGGTACATGGCAATTACCAGTCCACCGACAATAGCACCCAGCACCACCATGATGAACGGCTCCATCAGACTGGTGAGGTTATCGACCATGTTATCGACGTTTTCTTCGTAGAACCCCGCGACTTTGTCGAGCATAGCGTCCAGGGTGCCGGACTCTTCGCCGATGGCAGTCATTTGTATCGCCATGTTCGGAAAGACGCCGCAGGTGCGCATGGCGAAATGCAATTGCATGCCGGTCGAGATGTCCTGCCGGATGCGCAATACCGCGCGCTTGAACACGATATTGCCGGTCGCGCCAGCCACTGATTCCAAGGCCTCCACCAGCGGCACGCCGGCAGCGAAAGTGGTCGACAGTGTACGGGCGAACCGGGCTACGGCGGACTTGTGCATCAAGGTGCCCACCAGTGGCAGTTTCAGCAGCCAGGTGTCCATCCGGTCACGCAAGGCCGAGGATGTGCTGAGGGCGTGGCGCACGCCGAAGGCCATCGTGACCAGCGAGCCAAGGACCGCCCACCACCAGGCCTGCAGGAATTGCGAGAGGCCGATGACCATCACGGTGAAGGCCGGCAGTTCGGCGCCAAAGCCTTTGAACACGGATTCGAACTGCGGCACGACATTGACCAGCAGAATCCCGGTGACAATCGCCGCGACGAACACCACCACCAGCGGGTAGGTCATGGCTTTCCTGATCCTGGCCTTGAGGCTTTCGCTTTTTTCCTTGTAGGTCGCCACCCGCTCCAAAAGAGTGTCGAGGGCACCGGCCTGCTCGCCGGCATCCACCAGGTTGCAATACAGCTCATCGAAATACCGGGGCTTCTTGCGCAGGGCGGAGGCGAAGCTGCTTCCTGCCGCAACCTCCTGTTTCAGTTCATCCACCAGCTTGCGCATGGCCGGATTGTCGAAGCCTTCGCCGATGATGTCGAAGGACTGCAACAAAGGCACGCCGGCCTTCATCATCGTCGCCATTTGCCGGGTGAACAGGGCAATGTCCTGGGCCTTGATGCGCTTGCCCATGCTGAAAACCGAATGGTTTTTCTTGCGAACCTTGCCGGGACTGATGCCTTGCTTGCGCAGCTTCGCCTTGATCAGCGCCGGGTTTTGAGCGCTGAGTTCGCCGGTCACTTTTGTGCCTTTGCGGTCGATGCCTTCCCATGCATACACGCTGATTTTCGCTGCCTTGACCGCCATGTTCAGTCCTGGGTATTCCGAATGAATTGCTCTTATAGCCTAGTCAAGGGACGGGGCCAAACCCGCCAGGGTGATATGACAAAAAACGTCAGTTAGTGCTGCTCCTGGTAGCAGAAAATGGCCTGATGGCTACCAGACCCCCTGCCAACAGGGGCTTCCGGCCTTGGCACAGGCTGTGCTGCCATGGGGCAGGTCATGAGCCTTCGACTCATGCATGGAGCTTGTACATGAACAATCAGAAAGGTTTTACCCTGATCGAGTTGCTGGTCGTGGTGGCGATCATCGGGATCCTGGCAACACTGGGCCTGCCGATGTATTCCAAGTACCAGGCCCGGGCCAAGGTCACGGCGGCGCTGGCCGAACTGACTGCAATGAAGGTGCCGTTCGAGGATGTGATCAGCCAGGGGGAAACCCCGACAATTGCCAACGTGGCGCCCGCTGGCAAGACATCGACCAACCATTGCACCCTGTCTGTGACGGCTACAACGCCGGGGGCGGGATCAGTCGTTTGTACATTGCACAATGCCCCGGGGGTGGTCCAGGGCAAAACCGTCACCCTGACACGGGACGAAGCCAAAGGCTGGTCATGCAAAAGCAGCGTTTCCGAGGACTACTTGCCTAAAGGGTGTTCCGGTTCTGCGGCATGAATTGCTGAATCAAGTCCCCGCCATTGCGTAATGCCGATCAGTTAAGCCACAACGCAATCTGTAGCAGCTGGCGTAGCCTGCGTCCGGCTGCGCAGCAGTCGTAAAATCAGAGTTCGCGGTACGTCAGAGAGATCGTGCAAGCCGGATTTACGACTGCTGCGCAGCCGGACGCAGCCTTCGGCAGCTGCTACAAAGAAGGCGTAGCGTCTGGGTTCGCTTAACTGATCGGCATCAGGCCTCAGTGCCCGCCTTGTTGCTTCTGCGTTTTTTGTCCGGCATTTTTCCGGCATGAGCCTTGCTAGTTCCCTGGTGGAACAATGATGGCGAGATGGCCGGTGGTCTGACATAGCGAACCAACCCGATCACGGCCGGTCAACAACTGCACGTTCAATCAGGCGGTGACGCATCATGGACAACCCTTTCCAGCTCATTACCGATGCCTTTGCAGCGGATTACCAGATCAACCTGAGCATTCAGGGCCTGGACGGCAGCATCATGCTGACCCTGTCCAACAGTGGCCGCGTGGTGGCCAAACGCATGATCAGCGCCGAACAACGCAATGACCCCGAGCGCTTGAAACGACTGGTGCAAAGCATTCAATTCGGCATTGCCATCGAACAAGGCCACAGCGCCGTGGCCATCCTCGAATCCATGACCGATGGCGGCACGCACAGTCTGCCGCCACCAGCCAATGGCCGCCCCCGACCCGCCATGGGGCTTTAAAGCTCGCCCTTTTCTACTTCGGGATGTTCACTGGAGCCCGCACCTGTTTTGCGGTGTGGGTTCTCGATCTTCACCGAAGGAAATTGCGACGAAGCGTAGCGCACCACCAGGATCGCAAACGCCAACAGCAGAATCCCGCCGCACAGGTAGATGATCCCCAGGTCCGGCGGGTTATGGTGCGAAACGTTGGAAATCAGCAGCCGCGTCAACGCGGTGATTGCCACATAGATCAGGAAGCGCACGGGCATGTGGTTGGTCTTGAAGTAAATCCCGACCATCGCCCCCAATTCCAGGTAGATGAACAGCAGCAAGATGTCATCGATCTTGATGTGCCCTTCTTCGATCATCCCGAGAAATTCCATCACCGCCGCCCACGCGGTCACCGCACCAATGGCGAACAGCGCCAGGTAGTGAAAGGTTTCGACGAACAGATTGCCCAGGGACTCGGCCAGTTCATGCACGTTCTGCCGCAGTTTCTCGGCCCAGTTGATTTTCACGATGCTGCTTCCTTAGGTCGATTCGACCGGATGATGCGGGTTGGACGTGACGGTTTTCCTGCATGCAGAAAAAAGGCCAGCCCATGATGGCGAGCCGCTCTGGATTGCGCGCCGTGGCGTTTGGTCGCACCTGTGCAGCGCCTTGCCTGACAAATCCCGAATCCGGTCTACATTAAAAAGCCACTACCCAAGAGACAGGGTTTCGCTTATCCTTTAGCTGTATATAGATACAGTAGTCGAAATCGACAACCAATGTGAAGGCATGTGAGGTGGTGAATGGCCGTCGAAGTGGTATACCGCAGCAGCCGAGATCTGGAGCGCTTGTTCATGGATAAAGCCGAAGCTGACCGTCATGACAAAATGCTCGAACTGGCTGAATTGCTGGCTGAAGTGTTGCAAAAAGCCGTTCCGTCCCTGACCGAGCAGCAAGTGGAAGAAGCCGGGATTTACATGGCGAAAAATCGCGACGTGTTCGCCAAGGCGTTCAAGAGCCAGCCGGACGCCCTGTCCGAACTGCTCAGCGCACCGGTTGAAGTCGCACAACCTGTTGCGGCGACCGAGGTCGTTGAGGCCGCTGAGCCGATCACCCCGGCCAAGCCTGCCAAGGCCCCCAAAGCCGCCAAGTAGGCAAAGCCCGAATTGAACAGGCCCTGAGTCGAATGACCCAGGGCCTTTTTCATGCCTGTGGATAACGCATGCCCAATTCAGCGGTACAACACTTTCTCCGCCAACTCGTCGGCCACCCGAGCCGGGGAGCGTTTTTCCGCCTGGGCGTGGGCGAACACTTCGGTCAGGCGCGAGCTGATTTTCGACAGGTGCGCGGTGATGGTCGACAGTTCTTCACCGCGGTGTTTGAGCGACACGTAAATCAGCCCACCGGCGTTGATCACATAATCTGGCGCGTACAGGATGCCGCGGCGTTCCAGTTGGTCGGCGACATCCAGATGTGTCAGCTGATTGTTCGCCGAACCGGCCACCGCCGAGCAGCGCAGTTGCGTCACGGTATGGCTGTTGAGTACACCGCCCAGCCCGCAGGGCGCGAGGATGTCGCAAGGAGTGCTGAGCAGCGCTTCGTTGGCAATCGGGTGGGCGCCGAGTTGTTCCATGGCCAGTTGCACCTTGCCGTGATCGATGTCACTGACCAACAGTTCGGCACCGGCGGCGTGCAACTGTTCGGCCAATGCATACCCGACATTGCCCAGGCCCTGGATGGCCACGCGCAGGCCTTCGAGGTTATCGCTGCCCAGTCGCGCCATCGCAGTGGCGCGAATGCCGGTGAACACGCCCATCGCCGCGTGTGGCGCGGGGTCGCCCGCCGAGGTGGTGCTGGTGACGTGCTGGGTCTGCTGGGCGATGCAATCCATGTCCGCCACTGAAGTACCGCTGTCGATGGCGGTGATGTAGCGACCCTCGAGCTGTTCGATGCAGCGTCCGAAGGCTTCGAACAGCGCTGCACGGTTTTCCACATGGGCCGGGCGCACGATCACCGCCACGCCGCCGCCCTGGGCCAGACCGGCCAGCGCAGCCTTGTAGCTCATACCCTGGGCCAGGCGCACGGCATCCTCGACCGCCGATTCGTCGCTCGGGTAGGCAAGGTAACGACAACCACCCAGGGCAGGCCCCAGCCGGCTGTTATGAATGGCAATGACCGCCTTCAACCCGGTGACCGAGTCAACGCTCAGATGCAGCGATTCAAGGCGGGTGCTTTGCATGAGAGCGAACATCGTAAGGCTCCCGAATCACTTCTTGTAGTCGCCAGTATAGGCTTGCGCCCAAAAATTGCAGAAGCGCACCGGAATAAGCACGACCCCCAAAGCAGGCTTTCGGAAATAACCGGTGGTCGCCCTTGTGCAGCACTGGACGAATGCCGAAGAGGGGGCTAAAACGAGGCATTGCCCGGAGATTTTGATGACCCCGCGCCAATCGTTTTTCGCCTGCCTGCTACGTTCACCGCCCGCGCTGTTCGAGGCGGCTCTGTGGATTGCGGCCGAGCACGACAGCGAGGTGCAGCCGCAAGCGCTGTTGGCCGATTTCCAGGTGTTGCAACAACGGGTCAGTGGCGGCTTGCCGATGCTGCCGGTCAGCGAACTGGCCCAGCCACTGCTGCGGCGCATGAATGACCTTGGCTTCGCCCAGGACGACTTCACACCCTTGCGCCCGCAAGTGGCACTGATTGACAAAGTACTGGAGCGCCGACGAGGGCAACCCTTGACGCTGGGGTTGATTGCGCTGGAGTTGGCCAGGGGCCTGGAGATTCCCATGGTCGGGGTCAACTTCCCCGGGCATTTCCTGCTGCGGGTTCCGGGCGCAGATCATTTGCTCGATCCCTGCGGCGGCCGTCGCCTTTATCCGAACGATTGTCGAGAACTGCTGCACCGCCAGTACGGCCCGAACATGAAGCTCAGCGCCGAGCACCTGGTTACCGCCGAGCCGGTGCAGATGCTGCAACGGCTGTCGCGCAATCTGCGCCAGCTGTACCTGTCCCACGACGATTTCATCAATGCCTTGCTCGACGCCGAGCGCGTCCTGGAACTGGGCAATGCCACTGCCGCCGACTATCTGGCACGGGCCAGCCTGTACCAACGGCTGGACTGCCCGAATGCCGAGCGTTTTGACCTTGAGCATGCGCTGCTGCTCAGCGACGACCCGATCCAGCGGATTCGCCTGACGGAACGGCTGGGGCATTTGCCGCCGAACGCCATCGTTCATTGATCACAATAAACCTTGTGGGAGCGGGCTTGCTCGCGAAGAGGGCGTGTCAGCCACATTATTATTGGCTGACACGCCCTCTTCGCGAACAAGCCCGCTCCCACATTGGACAGGGTGAATCGTTATGGCGTATCTGGCTGATTCGCCGGATGCGCCTTGATGAACGCCGGATGCGTCGCCGCCAATGCCGCCACTCGACGAATCCGCGGATAAGCCTCAAGAGAAACATTGAAACGCTCGGCCGCGTACAACTGCGGGATCAGGTAGACGTCCGCCAGCCCAGGCTCGGGGCCGAAACAGTAACCGTCATCACCGATCAACTGCTCCACCGTGGCCAACCCCTGGCCGACCCAGTGGCCGATCCACTCCACCACCTGCGGTTCGTCGTGGCCCAACTGGCGCAGCCGATTGAGCACGCTGACGTTATGCAACGGGTGCACATCGCAGCCGATGACTGCCGCCACACCACGTTCATGGGCGCGGGTGGCGAGGTCCCTGGACAGCAGTGGTACCTGTGGATAACGTTCTTCCAGGTACTCGATGATCGCAGGAGACTGGATCAGTAATTCGCCTGCATCGGTGCGCAAGGCCGGCACCCGGCCTTGCGGGTTGATACCCAGATAAGCCGGCTGCCGATGCTCGCCGCCGGGTGGTGCGATCAGGTTGACTGGCAAAGATTGATAATCCAGGCCCTTGAGCGCCAACGCGATACGCACCCGGTACGACGAAGTCGAACGGTAGTAGGTATAGAGTTCCATGCCCCGCTCCTGTTAGCGCGCCGGCAGCACTTTGCCGCGGCATTCACCGAAACCGATGGACGCGAAACCGTCGCGGCGGCAACGGCCGCGCAGGATGATTTCGTCTCCGTCCTCAAGGAATTTACGCACCTCGCCCGAGGCCAGTTCGATCGGCTTTTTACCGCCTTCGGTAATTTCCAGCAGGCTCCCGAACTGACCGCTCTGCGGCCCCGACAAGGTGCCAGAACCGAACAAGTCACCGGCCTGCAATTGGCAACCGTTGACGCTGTGGTGCGCGACCATTTGCGCCACGGTCCAGTACATGTGCCCGGTGTTGCTCAGGGTCAGGCGATGGGCTGGCAGGTTCTGTTCGCGCATGGCTTCGGTGAGCAGCAACACTTCCAGTTCGATGTCGAATGCGCCAGCGGCCTGGTCGCGCTTGTCGAACAGATACGGCAGCGGCTGCGGATCGCCTTCGGGACGCGCAGGCTGGGCACGACGGAACGGCTCCAGCGCTTCGGCGGTGACCACCCACGGCGAGATGCTGGTGATGAAGCTTTTCGACAGGAACGGCCCCAGCGGCTGGTATTCCCAGGCCTGGATGTCCCGTGCCGACCAGTCGTTGAGCAGGCAGAAACCGGCGATGTGATCGGCGGCGTCGCCAATGGCAATCGAGTCGCCCATGTCGTTGCCCTGGCCGATCCAGATGCCCAGCTCCAGCTCGTAGTCCAGGCGCGCGCAAGGGCCAAAGGTCGGTTCGCTCTGACCGGCCGGCAAGGTCTGGCCTTTCGGGCGACGTACATCGGTGCCGGAGGGGCGAATGGTCGATGCGCGGCCGTGATAGCCGATTGGCACGTACTTGTAGTTGGGCAGCAACGGGTTGTCGGGACGGAACAGTTTGCCGACGTTCTGCGCGTGCTCGATGCCGACGTAGAAGTCGGTGTAATCGTTGATTTTCGCCGGCAGGTGCATCTCGCAATTCGCCGCCAGCGGCAGTAGTTTTGCGCCCTGGGCTTCGATCTTGCCGTGCAGGGTGCTGCCCTCGGCGAACAGTTCCAGCAAACGCTCGCGCAACGCGACGCGAGCCTCGCGGCCCAGTTCGAAGAACGCATTCAGCTGGCCGCCACGGGTGGCCTCGACGGCAGCCTTCGCGGCGCCATCGAACAACCCGGCCTCCAGGGCCGCTTGCAGATCAAAGATGTGCTCGCCAATGGCCACGCCACTGCGCGGTGCAGAACCGTTGAGGCTGAACACGCCCAGCGGCAGGTTTTGCAGGGGGAAATCCGCGTGGCCGTTGGCGGATGCAACCCAGCTGCGAGTGATGGAAGTCTGCGTCATGGGTTATCTCCGGGTCGGGTCGAAAGTGGCGGGCAATGTAGCCCAGCAGGCGTCGTATGTGTTTTGCAGTTGCGGGCAATCGAGGGCGAAGCGGCTTGGGCGCAGCACCTGGCTGGTCTCGAACATAAACGCCATGGTGTTGTCGATTTTCGCCGGCTTGAGGTCGGCGTTGATCGCTTTGGTGCAAGTCTCTCCGTCGGGACCGTGGGCGCTCATGCAGCTGTGCAGCGAAGCACCGCCGGGCACAAAGCCTTCAGCCTTGGCGTCGTATTCGCCCTGGATCAATCCCATGAATTCGTTCATCAGGTTGCGATGGAACCACGGCGGACGGAAGGTTTTCTCGGCCACCATCCAGCGCGGCGGGAAGATCACGAAATCAAGGTTGGCCAGGCCGTGAACGCTGGTCGGTGAGGTCAGCACGGTGAAGATCGACGGATCGGGGTGATCGAAACTGACGGTGCCGATGGTGTTGAAGCGGCGCAGGTCATATTTGTACGGCACGTTGTTACCGTGCCAGGCGACCACGTTGAGCGGCGAATGATTGAGCTCGCAGGCCCACAACTGGCCAAGGAACTTCTGCACCAGCGTGGTGGGTTGTTGCAGGTTTTCGTAGGCCGCCACCGGGGTCAGGAAATCCCGCGGATTGGCCAGGCCATTGCTGCCAATCGGCCCCAGGTCCGGTAGTCGCAACGGCGCACCGTGGTTTTCCGCGACGTAACCGCGGGCTTGCGGGTCGAGCAGTTCGATGCGGAATTTAAGGCCGCGAGGCAGTACGGCAATTTCCAGCGGTTCCAGTTCAAGCACGCCCAGCTCGGTGGCAATGCGCAGGCGCCCCCGTTCAGGCACCAGCAACATCTCGCCGTCGGCGTTGAAGAACACGCGCTCCATGGAACGGTTGGCCCGGTAGTTGTAGATGCTGATCCCGGTCGGTTTTTCTGCGCCCGAGTTGGCAGCCATGCTCACCAGGCCGTCGATGAAATCGGTCGGCTCGGCGGGAATGTCCAGCGGGTTCCAGCGCAGGCGGTTCGGCGTCACCTCGCCCAGCGGGCCGCCGGCCAGTTGCCGGTCCAGCTTGACGAATGCCGGGTGATTGGCCGACGGCTGAATACGGTACATCCAGGTCCGCCGCGCTTCGCTGCGCGCCATGGTGAACGCCGTGCCGGAGAACAGTTCGGTGTAAAGGCCGTACGGGGCTTTTTGCGGGGAGTTCTGGCCGACAGGCAGTGCGCCGGGCAACGCTTCGCTGCTGAATTCGTTGCCGAAGCCTGACAGGTAGGCCAGCGCTGGCGTCGTTGAATCGGGGTTCATGGAGCCTCCTGAACAGGGAGTCGGCAGTGGCCGCTCGCTCTATTGCAGAGGTCGAGGCACGCCCGGGTTGTTTTTATCGTAATTTGATTACGCATAACGTAATTTGATTGGTATTGACCGTCAAGCTATAAAGACGCCCATTCGTCCCGGGATCCCAGCCACCATGGAAAAAACCAGCGACAACAACGGTAAACAGAAAGTCCGCTCGGCCGAGGTTGGCACCGACATCCTCAAGGCGCTGGCCGAGTTGTCGCCTTCGACTTCGCTGTCGCGCCTGGCCGAACACGTGCAGATGCCGGCGAGCAAGGTTCACCGCTATTTGCAGGCCCTGATCGCCAGCGGATTCGCCGAACAGAACGCCGCCACCAACCATTACGGGCTGGGTCGCGAAGCCTTGCGCGTCGGGTTGGCGGCACTCAACAGTATGGACGTGCTGAAAGTCGCCGCCCTGCCCCTGGCTGAACTGCGCGACGACTTGAACGAAACCTGTTTTCTGGCGGTGTGGGGCAATCAGGGCGCGACCGTGGTGCATATCGAACCGGCGGTGCGTGCGGTGACGGTGGTGACACAACTGGGCTCGGTGTTGCCATTGCTCAGTTCTTCGACGGGACTGGTATTTGGTGCCTACTTGCCTGCGCGTGAAACCGTGGACCTGCGTGAACAGGAACTGCAAAACGTTGCCGCCCACGCTTTGGCGGATGACGAGGCCTACGCAACGATGAGCGAACAGATCCGCCATCGGGGCCTGCATCATGTGCATGGATTGTTGATGCCCGGAGTGGATGCCTTGTCGGCACCGGTGTTCAACGCCATGGGCAGGATCGCGGCAGTTTTGACCGTGGTCGGGCCGACCTCGCTGTTCCATGCCGATGAAAACGGCCCGGCGGCGCAACGGTTGCTGGCTGCGACGCGGGCCATCAGTTGGAGAATGGGCTACGAAAGTCCCTGAGTATCAGATCAGGAAATCCGGAGCAATTTCGATCACCAGGTCACTGATGTCCTTGATCGTGAGTTGCGGATGCAAATCAGACTCCCGGGAACTGCAGTATTGATGCACGCGACAGTATGTTTTAATCAATTTCCCGATCAAAACCAACAATTACCAAACCTGCATTATCAATCCCAATTTCTTCGCCATGGCAACTGCCTGTGTACGCCGTTCCACACCCAACTTGCTGTGAATGCGCCGGGCATGGGTTTTCACGGTATGCAGCGAAATGAACAGCTGCTCGGCAATTTGCTGATTGGAATTACCCTGGGCAATCAGGCCGAGCACTTCCAGCTCCCGACAACTCAGCAGGCTGACATCAAGGGCCAGCGCGGTCACCGTATCCTCCCTTTGTAAACGACAGATCAGGTTTGGCTGGCGCAAGTTCAAATCACGCAATGCCTGTTGCCCCTGACAGCGCTTCACGAGCACCAGACCGGCCTCCAGTGCTGCGTGAGCCGTGTCCGGCTCCCCCGTCAGGTCCGCCACTTCGCAGATCGCCAGTTGCAGCTCCGATTCCAGCGCCAGCATGGCGTGTTGTTGCGCGTGCTCGAGTAACGCCTTGAGTCTATCCAGTGGACGTTGCACCAGTTGCAGTTGAGTCTCGGCCAACACCAACTGGTATTCGATACGCGCAATCAATTGCAGCGTGGCGGGTGGTGCCTGGCGCGCATGGGGCCCACGGTAATGCCGCAAGACACGGGTCAGCGCCTCCCGCGCCAACTCAGGGCGCCCTTGTTGCAGCCAGAAATGACTGCTGACTTGCAGCAGCACACTGCGATAAACCGTGTCGGGGATCTGCCGTTGCTGCATCAACCGTTCGGCCTCGCGCAGACGATCAAATGCATGGGCGTAATCACGTTGATTGGCCGCCAGTTGCGCCTGCCCGAGAAACCCATACAACACGTGCTTGTCCTGACTGTGCAGGCAGTCATCAAGGCCCGCCTGGAAACATTCACCGGCCAATTCATCCTGGCCTTGGCACAAGGCCAACCGCCCGCGCCGCAGGGCGATTCGTCCCAGCAACGGCGTCGGTCGGTCAGCCTGCCGTCCGAGCATTTCATGGATGTCGGCCAGCAACTGCCCGGCTCGCCGGGGTGCACCACGCTGCTCCAGCAACTGCGCATGATCGAGTTCGAGCAAGCCTTCAAACAGCAACGAGCCTTGTGCCCGCGCCAGGCACAGGGCGTCACGATTGAAGGCCTGGGCGGCATCGAGGTCAGCGTTGAGCAGCGCTTGCTGGGTCAACCCGGACAGACACAGCAACCGAGCGGGCCACGCCTTGGCGTCCAGCCCGTCCAGCGCCTCGATAAAATGCGCCCGTGCCGCCGGCAGGCGTCCCTGCAAATGCAGCAACCACCCTTGTTGCGCCTGCCAACGCGCCAGCAGTTGCCGTTGCAAGGATGCCGTCGGTTGCGGGGCAAATCTGGACAACTGCCCAATGCAGGCCGCTGCCTGCTCGAAACGCCCGGCAAACAGCAAAGCCGCAGTGATCAACCCCACCCGTTGCGGCGTGCCCAGGGTCAACTGTTCACCCAGTTGCTCGTGCAGCTTGAGTAACCAGCTGACGTTCTGACGCTTGAACAGATGCTCAAAACTGAAGTGTTGCATCAGGCTGACCGCGACTTCGTGCTCTTGCGCCAGCAACGCCTGCTCGAAGGCGCCCTGCCAGTCTTCTTCGGCGCTGAACCATTGGCACGCGCGGCGATGCCAGGATCGCCCGGCCGGGGTCGGTTCCTCACGCATCTCCCGGGCCAGTGGCTCGAAGATCCGCAACCACTCGACGGAGTCTTCCCAGGGTTCAATGAAGCAGCCCATGTCTTGCAACGCGTGCAGCCACTGCGCGCCCTCACCCGTACCGAAAAGATGCTCGCACAGGCTGGCATTGAACCGTGGCAGATGGACCAACACCTTCCAGACCTCGACCAACTCCGACGGCAGGGTGTTGAACAACTCGTGTTGCAGATAATCGAGCAATGTCGCCGAGCGTCCCAGCTCACCCGACCATGGACAACCATTGAGCAACGCGATGCGCACGCCAGCGCACCAGCCACCGCTGCGCTGAACCACCCTTTTTGCGGTTTGTGCCGCCAGGGTCGGCTCGACATGAGCGAGCAACTGCACGACTTCAGCCTCGGTGAACGCCAGTGCCCGGCCTTCGCACTCGTACAACTCATCATCGAGCAGCAACCGCGGCCAGTTACAGGGCGGTCGTCGACGGGAACTCAGCCACCAGGTCAGCGCCGGGCTGGCGACGGCCAACAGGCGATCGAGCATCCGGTCGAGCTCCGGGTTGGGTGCGCGGCAATAATCATCGAGAAACAGCCAGGTCGGCGTCTGCAATAGCGCCAGATGCGCCAGCAACCCCGGCTCATCCATCGAGGGCAGACCCAGCGCTTGTGTCAGGCGCATTAGAAAATCCGCTGCACTCAACGACTCCCCCACCAGCGGCAGCCAACAGACCCGAGCGTGCTCCGGCGCCCGCAGCAGGCATTCGGTGAGCAACGCGCTCTTGCCACTACCGGCCGGAGCGCAAAGCAACTTCACCCGCGCGGTCGAGACCAGCATGGGCTCGATCAGCCGCTCGCGGGACAGATGATGGGACGACAGTCGGGGCAGGAAGCCGGGGCGGTCCAGACAGTGCGTCATTGCGGTCATTGTGATGCGCCTTTTTTATAATTCTGGCGCCACCCTAGCCCCCTCCCGAGCGCTTGTTGAAGAAGTATTCAACACACTGATCGACCGCTATAAAAAAGGTGACCGCAAAGTCACCCTTTTGTGTAGGAGCCTGTAGGAAACCTACCTGACTCCCGTGCTACGCAACGCTGCCGGCGTGTAGTCCCCCGCTTTTGCATCAATGTTGAATTCGAAGCTGCGCTTCTCTTCGTTCTTCATTCCCAAGGCGATATAGCGACCGGCAATCAGGTCATACAGCGCTTCGACGGTGTAGGCCGGCACCTGGTGATCGTAGTAGAACTGGGCATGCCCTTCGGCGACGCGCCAGAGTTGGCCACGCCCGTCGTAGTGGTCGGCCAGCGCCACTTGCCAGCTGTCTTCATCGATGTACATGTGGCGCTTGGCGTACACGTGCCGCTCGCTCGGCTTGACCGTGGCGACGACTTCCCAGACCCGGTGCAACTCATAGCGCGTCAGGTCCTGATTGATGTGCCCGGCCTTGATCACATCGGTGTACTTGAGGTCTGGCGAGTCGAGCTTGTAGCTGTTGTAGGGGATGTACATCTCCTTTTTGCCGATCAGTTTCCAGTCGTAGCGATCCGGTGCGCCGGAAAACATGTCGAAGTTGTCGGTGGTGCGCAGGCCGTCGGATGAGGTGCCGACGCCGTCATAAGCGACCTGTGGCGCACGCCGTACTCGACGCTGGCCAGCATTGTAGATCCAGGCCTTGCGCGGTTCCTTGACCTGGTCGAGGGTCTCGTGGACCAGCAACACGTTGCCCGCCAGCCGCGCCGGCGCGGTCACTTCCTGTTTGAAGTAGTTGAGAACGTTATCGTCACTGCCCGGCTTCAGATCACCGAGCAACGACGGCACGGCGACTTCGTCCTTGAAGCGGATCACGGTGAAATCGCCATTGGACTGCGGTGTCGCCTGGGTAATGGTGCGGCGCAGATTGCCGCCGTGGTAACGAGTGACATGGTTCCAGATCACTTCCACGCCATTCTTTGGAATCGGGAACGCGTAGTAGCGATTGCCGGTGAAGTTGGCCAGACCGTTACCGTCGTTGATCGGTGTTACGTTCAGTGCGCTGCGTTTGGCCGACTCATATATCTCGGCCGGTAACGCCACGGTGCGGTGGCTGGGATAGACCGGAATTTTGTAAGTCTCGGGATAGCGTTTGAACATCGCGATCTGGCCGTCGGAGAGCTTGTCCTTGTACTTGTCGACGGTCGCTGCGGTGATCACGAACAACGGCTTTTCGTTAGCGAACGGGTCAGCCAGGAAACCTTTGCTGTCCACCGCGCCAGCATTTTTCGGGATGCCGCCGGTCCAGGCTGGAATCGAGCCATCGGCATTGCCGGCCTTCTCGGCACCGAGTGGTGTAAGACTGGTGCCGAGCTTGTTGGCCTCTTCCGGCAGCACCGCAGCCATCACGTTGGCGGTCAGCAACCCGAGGGTCAGCGCGCCTAATTGCAGAATCATCTTGCGCATTGAAATCATCCTTTTCAGCCAGATCAGAAATTCACGCCAAAGCTCAACGCCACGAAGTCACGGTCGGTGAGGACGTTGAAGTCCCCACCGAAAAAGTCGGTGTAACTGAGGCTCGCGGTGTAGGTGTTGCGATAGTCCGCATCGACACCGAGGCTGACGGCCTTGGCGCCTTCGTTGAACAGACCGTTGGGGCCATAGCCGGAGACATCGTGGGACCACGAGAGGTTGGGCCTGACGTTGATCCCGGCGATGAGGTTGTTGTAGTCGAGGATGGCCCGGCCGCGATAACCCCATGAAGTCGAGGTCACGAAACCGTCGGTATCGCCGCCGAAACCATACTGGCCATACACCGAGTCGCGGCCGTAGCGCAGTTTGGTACGTGCTTCCAGACCACCGACCCGAACCACCGCCGCCTCGCCCACCAGGGTCAGGCGATCCGCACCGGCGATCTGGTCGATGAAGTGCGTCAGGGTGCTCTGGAACTGTGTCACTTCCTTGCGGCGATAACCCTTGTTGTCAGCCCCGGGCGACGTGGCGATGGGCGATGCCGCACCGCCCGCTATCGGATTGAGCATGGCCAGGGTCAGGTCATTGGTGTTGACCTGCACCGGGAGGTTGGGGCGGTAGCTGATTTCCCCGCTCCACGCGGTGCCGGTGGATAAGGTGGTAGCGAAGCTCGCGCCGTAGAGGCGGATGTCCTCCGGGTATTCGAGGTAATACTGGCCGCGACCGAGCATCACGCTTTGGGCCAGGCCCGAACCGCTGCCGGGGGCGATGCGGTTGGCGGTGGCAACGATCCCCGGAATGCTCGCCAGCGTACCGGGGCCGGCGGTGGTGGTCCCGACATTCGGTGAACGGCTGTGGTAGTTCATGAAGTACAAACCGTACTCGGTATCGTCCCCCAGCCAGCGCAACGCCGTACCCCACTGTCCCGAATCCCGGGCATCGCGGTCACCGCCACGGGGGACGATCACCCCCTCCTTGCTGACCTCGAAGCCCTGGCCGAAGGCAGCAGCAATCGGCTGCAAGGGTGCAATGGCCGGGTTGGCCACGGTGTAGCCCTTGTTGCAGCCGTCCGCCACCACATCGACACCAAAGAAAGTGCCGCAGTTATCGACGACCGTCTGGTCCCATTCCAGTTGATAAAAGCCTTCCACGGTCAACTTCTCCGTCAGGCCCTGGGAGGCGAACAGCATGTTGACCGGGATCAGGCCTTCCTTGATCTCGGCGCCAGGACGACGGAACGCGGACACGTCGACCGGATTGATGCTGTTGATCGAGTTGCCGATGAAGGTGCTCTCGCCCCAACTGACCACCTGCTTGCCGGCGCGAACCGTGCCCGGCAAATCGGCGAGGGAGTAGTTGTGATAGACGAAAGCGTCGAGGATTTGTCCGCCTGAAGACTTGGCGCCTTCTTTGCGATTGTGATCGCTGATGTCCTTGAATGGGCGGCTTTCATCCTTGAGTTCAAAGTCGTACCAGTACTTGCCACGCACAAACGCACCGGTGTCGCCGTACTTCAGTTCGAGGTCGTGAATACCCTTGAAGATCTTCGAGAAGGTTTCGCCTTTCTTGAAGTTCAGGCGCCCGTCGTCACCGGTCGAAGACTGGCCGGAACCGCCGTTAACGGCGCCCACCAACGCGCTATCCGCATCACGCATGCCCCAGCTCGCGCCGACCGACAGCGAGGAGTCGAACGTCCCCTCGATTTCCCCGATGTTGAACGAAATGGCCTGCGCCTGGGCGCAGCAACCCAAGGCAACCGCAGCCGCCAGCGCCTGCGGTGTGAAGATGGCGCGCATTGTTGTTTTTGTCATGCGTCTTCCCCGGTGAGTGACAGAAGGCCTCACCCTACTGCCGGGCATCGGGGTCGATAAGCGCACCAAGGAGGTATTCGTGGTGTACCTCTAAAGGATGACTGGCACAGACGACGAGCCCCCGAATCCTGACTGTTGCCGGGACTGCAACAGTGCATGTCCGCAATTGGTATTTTTCCTACGGCACCAAGGGCTTATTCTTACCTCGCTGTCACAGTAAACCACCGCAAGCACCCTGTACCGGCCTGCGCCGTGACTGAAAGACTTCAGATGAATCGAGGATTCGGCTCATCGCCCCGTGTTCACTGACGTTGATTTGTAGCTCCTGATCCAACGTCTTACTTTGGCCGCTGCGTTTGCAGCGGCCTTTTTTATGGGCTCATTTTCAGCGTGGGCACGGTCCCCTGTAGGAGCTGGCTTGCCAGCGATGGTCGTTAACGATTACGCGTGTGATCTGGATAAACGCGGCGCACTTGAGTCCATCGCCAGCAAGCTGGCTCCTACAGGTATTGCGTGAAAAACGACGCGGACGCGGTCCCTTGTGGGAGCTGGCTTGCCAGCGATGGTCGTTAACGATTACGCGGGTGAACCAGATAAACGCGACGCACTTGAGTCCATCGCCAGTTACCTGAAAGCCGGTTATACCGGGCAGGAAGTGTTCAACCTGGTGGATGAAAAACATCGCGCGTGGCACGCGGGCGTCAGTCAGTGGGGCAACCGCAGCAATCTGAATGACTCGTCTATCGGCATTGAAGTGGTCAACCTGGCGACTGACAACAAAGGCGAATTCACCTTCCCGCCCTATCACTCCGAGCAGATTGCCGCGATTGGACAACTGGCGCTGAACATCCTCAAGCGCTACCCGGATATCACGCCGACGCAGGTTTTGGGCCACTCCGATATTTCAATCGGCCGCAAAAGTGACCCGGGGCCGATGTTTCCCTGGCAGGTGCTGTACCTGAAAGGCGTCGGTGCCTGGTTCGATGAAGCCACTCGGGACCAGTATCTGAGCCAATACACCACATTGGGCGTTCCGGGCCGAAGCGAATTGCTGGGGCTGTTCAAGTCCTATGGATACGATGTTTCGGGCGCCTCGACGGAAGGTGGTTTTCAACAGTTGGTGCGGGCATTCCAGATGCATTTTCGCCCGGAACACTTCGATGGAAAAATGGACGCACAGACAGCCGCCAATCTGAAGGCGCTGGTAGTCAAATACTTTCCCGGCTGATCACGACCAAAGGGTTTCCAGGCAACAAATGCAAGAACCGGCAAGGTCAGTCAATTTGACCTTGCCGGCGCCATCAGAGCGAATACTTATGCAAATTCCCCATCATTTCCTTCAGCGCTTCTATGTTGTCCTTCGGATGCGCCGCGCCTTCGAAGTCGCAAATCTGCTGCCAGTGCGCCGCCACGTCTTCCGGGGAGAAACCGGCCCGTGGATCGAACCCGATGCCGAGGCTGCGCTCCCAGCGGACCTTGCCCATCCAGCCGCCACCGACTTCGAACAGACCGGAGGTTTCCTGGCAGTTCTCGCTGGCCAGGAACACAACCAGCGGGCTGACCAGTTCCGGCCTGAGCTGTTCGAAGACTTGCGGAGGGATCAGGCCTTCGGTCATGCGCGTGCCGCCGGTTGGGGCGATGGCGTTGACCAGGATGTTGTTCTTGCGGCCTTCGATGGCCAGAGTGCGGGTCAGGCCATAGAGACCAAGCTTGGCCATGCCGTAGTTGGACTGACCGAAGTTGCCATAGATACCCGAGGTCGACGCAGTGAAAATCACCCGGCCGTAGTTTTGCTCGCGCATGTGCGGCCAGGCGGCGCGGGTGACTTTGTAGGCACCTTCGACGTGGACGCGGTAAACCAGGTCCCAGTCGGCGTCATCCATTTTGTGGAAGGTCTTGTCACGCAGGATCCCGGCGTTGTTGACCACCACGTCGACGCGACCGAAGACGTCCAGGGCGTGCTGAACCAGTTTGTCACCGTCCGTGACCGAGTCGTGGTTGGCCTCGGCGATGCCGCCGGCCTCGCGAATCTCCGCGACCACGCGGTCGGCGGCCGAGGCGTTGGCGCCTTCGCCCTGGGTCGAGCCGCCCAGATCGTTGACCATAACCCTGGCACCCTGTTTGGCGAACAGCAGTGCATGCGCCCGTCCCAGGCCGCCACCGGCACCGGTGATGATCACGACTTTATCTTCGAAGCGCACAGACTCATTCATGGGGGGACTCCAGCAGGCCAAGGGACGATGAGTCCGAGTTTCCGGCACGGCGCAGCGGGTCACAATCAACACGGGGGAGGCTGAATGGTGCGCGATAAGGCTGGGGGATGATGATCGCGTCAACAGGTTGCGCAGCCCTTGTGGCGAGGGAGCAGAGCAGGTTCAACGCTGCGAATCAGGAGCAGGCAACATTGCGCGGAGGGGAAAGCAACTGATCGCGAAACGCCAGATAGTGCTTGAGCACCTCGCCGGGGGCTTCGATCTGCGGGTAGTGACCGATGTCGGGCAACACCACGGTGTCCGCATCCGGTATCAGTTCCCGGTAGCGCTCGACCATATGCACACCGGAGATCGGATCGACTCCGCCATCGATCACTCGCAGCGGCACTTCACCGCGCTGCATCGCGCTCACCCAGCGGTTGCGCCAGACGCGTCGCTCCGGGATGTAAGCGATCAACTTGTGCATGATCCGTGGCCCGCGCTGGCTTTCGACCAGGCTCCAGAAGTCATCCATCTGGCTTTCACTGGGACGGGTTTGCGGACCGAAAATCCGCCGAAAACTTCTGACCAGGCCATCACGGCTGAAGGCGCGGCCAATCATCCAGCCCAAAGAGCTGAGCAAGAGTTTTTGCATCAGTACCGGGCGGTGGGTTTCCGGAAACAGCCCACCGTTGAGAAACACACAACTGGCCAGCTCCACTCGCGACTCGTAATGCCGGGCCAGCAGTTCCTGGGCCACGCTGTCGCCATAATCGTGGGCGAGCAGGTGCACTGGCTGCTCGACATTCAGGTGTTCAAGCAGTGCCTGTTGCAGATCCGCTTGCTCCAGCAGGCTGTATTCGTGATTCACCGGTTTGGCCGAATCGCCGAAACCCAGCATGTCGCAAGCGATCACGCGAAAACGCTGGGTCAATGGCTGCCACAGGTAATGCCAGTCCCAACTGGCGGACGGAAAGCCGTGAATGAGCAACAGAGGTTCACCCTGCCCTGCTGTCCAGTAACGGATGCTCTGGCCACGAAACACGAACGTCTGGCTGCGTTTGCGCCAGACACACAGGGGGATCTCGGCGAGTTCCATTAGACTTTATAACCCGGGTCCAGTTTATCGAGTTTACGCAGCAACGCCGGCCAGGCCAGCGCTCCGCCCATTCCTTGAGCACTTCGGGTGACACCCGCGATCATGGCTTTGGCGCCGGCCAGAATCTGCGGTTCGATGGCGATCAGTTCAGCGGCACCGTTTTGCGCCATGACCTGAATGTCACAGGCACGCTGAAAGGTAAACATCATCAGGAACGTATCGGCAATGGTGCTGCCGCACGTCAGCAGACCGTGGTTATGCAACATCAGGAAATTGTTTTCACCGAGATCGGCCTGTAGCCGCACTTTTTCTTCATGGTTGAGCGCCACGCCTTCGTAGGCGTGGTAGGCCAGGCTGGAAAGCACGAACAACGACTGCTGGCTGATCGGCAAAATACCCTGCTTCTGTGCTGACACCGCCACCCCCGAAGCCGTGTGGGTGTGAAGCACGCAGACGACATCGTGACGGACTTCATGCACGGCGCTGTGGATGGTGTAACCCGCCGGATTGATCTCGTAAGGACTGTCCATCAGCTTGTTGCCGGCCTGATCCACCTTGACCAGGCTCGACGCGGTCATTTCGTGAAACATCAACCCGAACGGGTTGATCAGGAAATCTTCGGTGCCGGGCACCTTGGCGGAGATGTGGGTAAAGATCAGGTCATCCCAACCGTGTTGAGCGACCAGGCGATAACAGGCTGCCAGGTCGACGCGGGTCTGCCACTCGGCAGCACTGACCTGGTCTTTGACACTGTGTGGCGATTGGACGGGAGCGACAGTCACGGCAAGGAGCCTCGGTGTTTTTTATTATGGAGTGTTTCCTATGTTCACCGAGTCTAGTCAGCCCTTGAGGTTCGTGTAGTTGCATTGGCAGCCAGCTTGGTGGCCCAGCGGGTCAGTCGCTCTGCCACCCTGGATCCATGTCAAACGACCGGCGCCAGCGATGGTCTGACAGGCGGTTTTTACCGTACTGTCAGAACCCTGACTGGCATGGATGCCGGGTAACGATCAGGTGCTTAGTGCGCGGATCAGGTCCGCCAGCCAAGGCTCGGCATCCGTCTCGGGGGTCACGCTCTCGCTGGCATCCAGGCGCAGCATCGGCAGTACTTCGCGAATGCCCAGTTCACCGAACAATTCGCGCATCTGCTCGCCGCCGCCACAAAAAGTATCGCCATAACTCGCATCGCCCAATCCGATCACCGCGCCCGGCAAACCGCGCCAGGCTGCTGGCAATTGGTCACGAATGCTCGAATACAGTGGTTGCAGATTGTCCGGCAGCTCACCCATGCCGGTGGTCGAGGTCACCGCCAGAAAGGCTTCGGGGCCAAACGCCTGGACGTCGGCGAGGGTCGCACGCGGGTTGTGCCAGGTTTCGAAACCGGCGGCTTTCAACAGGCTGGCGGCGTGGCGGGCAACTTCTTCGGCCGTGCCGTATACCGAGCCGGAAATGATGGCGACTTTCATCAATCTGATCCTGAATCCGAGTGAAAGACCCGGATATTAACACCACGGTCGTGATTATTCTTTTAGAATGCAATTGACAATCAATCAGGAAAGGATGCTCCGATGATTAATGCTCAACTACTGCAAATGGTGATCAACGCCTCCAATGACGGCATCGTGATCGCCGAAAAGGAAGGCGATCAGGACAACATCCTCATTTACGTCAACCCCGCGTTCGAGCGCCTGACGGGGTACTCCAGTGAAGAGATCCTCTATCAGGATTGTCGTTTCCTGCAGTCAGGGGACCGCGACCAGGAAGCCCTGCCGTTGATTCGCAACGCCTTGAACCGAGAAGGCTCCTGCCGGGAAATACTGCGCAACTACCGCAAGGACGGCACACCGTTCTGGAACGAGCTGTCCCTTTCAACGGTGAAAAATCCGGCGGACGGACAAACCTATTTTGTCGGCGTGCAGAAAGACGTCACCGTGCAGGTCAAGACGCAACAGCGCGTGGCACAGCTGGAGGGGCAGCTGGCTGAACTCCAGGCCGAGCTTGCCGCGCTCAAGGCGACGAACGGTGTAAACAAAACTTAGAATTAATGGTCAGTAACTACAATCACCAATAATTTTGTAACTATACCTTTCGAGCTGGCCATGCAACGCGACGCGCTCCTGACCCAGGATGAGCTGGATTTCATCCAGACCATGCAACACAACCCGCAACTCAATGTGCGGGACGCGACGTCGAGCCTGCTCGTCAACGGTGGGTCGCAAATCCGTGACCTGCTCACCCGCCTGGCGGCCCATGAACAGGTCACCATTCAAGCCAGCTTCGAAAACCAGCAAATGACCTTCCCCCTGCACTTGGTGGAAGATGAGTTCCATGCGCTGCATTTGCGCCTGGGCGTACCGAGCATCTATGAAGACGGACCGATGGTCCGGCCTTGGCGCCTGGTGCTGGACGAACCGGTAGCGCTGGAAAACGCCAAGGGTCAACCCGGCACCCTGTGGGTACACGAAGTCTCGTGCAAAGGGGTTTTGCTGGAAGCTCGCAACAAGACCAAGCCGCCGAAGCATTTCGCCTTGTGGTTCAGCCCGTCTGGTTATGAGCGTATTGCCTTGCGCGGCACCTTCGAGAAAGAAAACGAACAGGGCTTCTACGCCTATCAACTGAACCAGAGCGATACGGACGAAACCGAGCGTCTGCGCCAGTTCATCCTGCAACAGCATCGGTTGACGCATCCCGCGCTGCATCTCTGAACGTCAAGTATCCAGAGTACCCGCCAGGAACTGCTTCAGACGCTGGCTCATGACCTCCCCTTCATTGCCCAGGCAACCGATCGATGACCCGGCCAGGCTCTCTTGCGCCAGGTCGCAAGCATCGCCGGCCAACAACAACCGACACTCCAGACTCATGGCCAGGCGATTCAGGCGCCGCGGCAACTCGGCATTCGGCACCTGATTGGAAAACAGCACCAGCGCCAGGGGCTTGATCCTTTCGCACACCAGCGCCAGCTCCTCGAATGGCTGACCCATGTTCAATACGCGAACGGCCGATGGCCCGGAACTCAGGAACAGGGCGGCGACCAGCAGTTCCAGTTCCCGGCCATTGCCATCCAGGGCACAGATGACCACGCGTCGCGGCTGTTTTTCACGCATCAACAACAGACGCTGCACCACCCGGGAACGCAGAAAGCCATCCAGGAACAGCCACTCGCTGGTTTCACCGAACTGGTCCTGGCGTTGCAACAACTGCCTCCAGACGGGGATCAGAATGTCCTGGAACACCACTGGCAGGGAGTAGCTGGAAAAGATTTGCCCGTAGACCTGCTCCAGCCGAATGTCGTCAAACCCGTTGACCGCGGCAAGCACCTGCTGCCGCCACTGCGCGTAATCGGCTTCCACAAGGCTGTTGGGGATGATGTGCGACAACGTCTGGAGCGGCTCGGCCCTGGCCAGGAGCTTGCCGATCTTGCTGACGGCAACCCCGCGCTCGATCCAGCCGAGGATGCTGCGAACGCGCTCAATATCGGTCAGCGAGTACAGGCGATGCCCGCTTTCGGTGCGTGTTGGAACAATCAGGCCATAACGTCGCTCCCAGGCGCGAAGCGTGACCGGGTTGACACCTGTCAGTCGAGCCACCTCGCGAATGGGAAAGAGCTCTTCTTGCTCAAGAGCGATGGCCTGCTTGGATCCTGAAGCGACGTCTGTATGTATCGGCATGCTGTTGAAACATCCCTGTATCGTCCGAGCGTTATTTTAACGCCCCCGCCCCGTAAAGTTTCCGTAAAAAATCGATACTGCGGATGAGCGGATAAACGTCACAGACGCCACGGGCAGAATCAGGAATAATCCTTGCTTGTTTCAAGTCGCAGCCCACTACCCCGGCGCTGCGCCTGGCGAAGTTCCTATCCGGAGCGACGCAAACGCCTTACGGAGATACACAATGTCTACCCCTCCCGTCACGCTGATGGTAGCGCGCCGCGTTGCCAATGGACGTTACCAGGACCTGATTGCCTGGCTGCGCGAAGGCGAACAACTGGCCACTGATTTTCCCGGTTATCTCGGCTCCGGTGTGCTCGCTCCACCGCCCGAGGACGACGAATTCCAGATCATTTTCCGCTTCGCCGACGAGCAGACCCTGCACGCCTGGGAGCATTCCGCTTCGCGCACTGCCTGGCTGGCACGTGGCAGCGACCTGTTCGCCCACCCGACAGAACACCGGGTCAGTGGTATCGAGGGTTGGTTCGGTGCCGTCGGTCAACGCCCGCCGCGCTGGAAACAGGCCGTGGCGATCTGGCTGGCGTTCTTTCCGGTCTCGCTGCTGTTCAACTTTGTGCTGGGGCCGTTGATCAGTGACATGAACTTGTTGCCGCGAGTGTTCATCAGCACCCTGTGCCTGACGCCGTTGATGGTGTATTTCTTCATTCCTTTGTCGACTCGACTGCTGGCCAATTGGCTGAACAGCACGCCGGTGCGCCGTTTGCCCACCGAACCCGCCCCCCAAAACCACTGATAACTGTTGTGGAAGCGGCGATGCGTCGATCCGACTTGCTCGCGATAGCGTTGTGTCAGCCGGAACAAATGTTGACTGACACACCGTCTTCGCGAGCAAGTCGGATCGCCGCACCGCCGCTCCCACACAGGCCTGTTTTGCACAATAGGTAGACCGCCTCCGTCGCTGGTATAGTTTTGCTCTCACCGCGACGCGAGCCGTTCATGACTTCTTCCGCAGCCCCTATCCTGATTACCGGCGCCGGCCAGCGTGTCGGTTTGCACTGCGCCCGGCGATTGCTGGAAGACGGCCATCGAGTGATTTTCAGCTACCGCAGCGAGCGGCCCGGCGTACAAGCCCTGCGCGACCTGGGGGCCACCGCCGTGTTCGCGGACTTCGCCAGCGAGGCCGGGATTCTCGCCTTCATCAGCGAACTGAAAACCCACACCGACTGTTTGCGGGCGATTGTCCACAACGCCTCCGAATGGCTGGCCGAAACGCCGGACACCGACGCCGCGGCATTCACCCGCATGTTCAGCGTGCACATGCTGGCGCCCTACCTGATCAACCTGCATTGCGCCGACCTGCTGCAACGCTCGAGCCCCGCCGACATCGTGCACATCAGCGATGACGTGACCCGCAAGGGCAGCAGCAAGCACATTGGCTATTGCGCCAGCAAAGCCGGGCTCGACAGCCTGACCCTGTCCTTCGCCGCCAGGTACGCGCCGGCCATCAAGGTCAACGGGATCGCGCCAGCCCTGCTACTGTTCAACCCTGAGGACGACGCGGCCTACCGTGCCAAGGTGCTGGCCAAGTCCGCGCTGGGCATCGAACCCGGCTGCGAAGTGGTCTACCAGAGTCTGCGCTATCTGCTCGACAACCCTTATGTCACCGGCACCACCCTGACCGTCAACGGCGGAAGGCACATCAAATAGTGTCCCGCGAGGATTTTCCATGACGTTATCCCTGCCCCAGAATTATCGAGAGATCCTCATCGGTCTCGGTGAAAACCCTGACCGCGAAGGTTTGCTCGATACGCCGACGCGCGCAGCCAAAGCGATGCAGTACCTTTGCCATGGTTATGAGCAAAGTGTCGAAGAGATCGTCAACGGCGCGCTGTTCGCCTCCGACAACGATGAAATGGTGATCGTCGACAACATCGAGCTGTACTCGCTTTGCGAACACCACATCCTGCCCTTCATCGGCAAGGCGCATGTGGCTTATATTCCAACCGGCAAGGTGCTGGGCCTGTCGAAGATCGCGCGACTGGTGGACATGTTCGCCCGGCGCCTGCAGATCCAGGAAAACCTCACCCGGCAAATTGCCGACGCAGTGCAACAGGTGACCGGCGCGGCAGGCGTCGCCGTGGTCATCGAGGCACAGCACATGTGCATGATGATGCGCGGCGTCGAGAAACAGAATTCGACCATGAACACCTCGGTGATGCTCGGCGCCTTCCGCGAGTCGAGCAACACCCGCCAGGAGTTCCTGCAATTGATTGGACGGAGCAAGTAGCAATGCCACAACTTCAGCCAGGCATGGCACGCATCCGGGTCAAAGACCTGTGCCTGCGTACCTTCATCGGCATCAACGAGGATGAAATCCTCAACAAGCAGGATGTGCTGATCAACCTCACCATTCTGTACGCCGCCCAGCAAGCCGTACGGGACAACGACATCGATCACGCGTTGAACTACCGGACCATTACCAAGGCGATCATCGCCCATGTGGAAGGCAACCGCTTTGCGCTGCTCGAACGCCTGACCCAGGAAATTCTCGACCTGGTGATGGCCAACGCATCGGTGCTGTACGCAGAGGTCGAGGTCGACAAGCCTCACGCGCTGCGATTCGCCGAGTCGGTGTCGATAACACTCGCGGCAAGCCGCTAAGCTTCAAGCTTCAAGCTTCAAGCGGTAAGCTAGAAGCCACCGCAATCCATCTTGCAGCTTGAAGCTTGTCGCTCAAAGCTGTCTCGCAGAGACCCCCCATGACCGACCAACAACGCCTGGAACTCGAAGCCGCCGCCTTTCGCCGGCTGGTGGCCCACCTGGACAGCCGCAAGGATGTGCAGAACATCGACTTGATGAACCTCTCGGGCTTCTGCCGCAACTGCCTGTCCAAGTGGTACAAGGCCGCGGCCGACGAACGCCAGATCGAGGTCAGCCTCGACGAGGCCCGCGAAGTGGTTTACGGCATGCCGTACGCCGAATGGAAAGCCCAATATCAGCAAGAAGCCAGCGCCGACCAGCAAGCGGCGTTCGCCAAAGGAAAACCCAATGAGTGATTTGAACACCCTGCGCGCCAGCCTCAAGAGCGGCGAACACGCCTTCGCCGACACCCTGGCGTTCATCGCCGCCGGTTACGACTATCAGCCTCAGGCCTTCAACAACGGTGGCGTGGAAAACGCGGCCGGGCAGAACGAAGGTTCGTGCAAGACCCTGGGCCTGGCGCTGCTCGAAGGCTTGAGCGATGAAGAAGCCCTGCTGGCTTTCGGCGAGCATTACCGTTCGGTTGTTGCCACACCTGAAGGCAGCGATCACGGCAACATCCGCGCGTTGATTGCCCATGGCCTTGCCGGTGTGAAGTTCTCTCAACAGCCGCTGACACGCCGCTGATTTGATTTGTAGGAGCGAGCCCGCTCGCGATGGACTGAAGAACGCCACGGGGTGTCAGGCTCCCAGCGTCATCGTTCACCACCATCGCGAGCAAGCTCGCTCCTACAGGTTTTGCGTTCATGGCGCGGAATTGATCACAAGCACAACCCGACTTTTAAGATTGACCCGGCAACTTTATTTCGTTTGCCCCCTGCCACCGCTCACGGCTTAGATAAAAAGAAGTCCTCCTTCTTGCGAGCCGGTCCTCCATGCGCAGCGAAACCATCAGCCAGTCGATCAACACCGTTCACCCAGTCACGCTCAGCCACGGCAAGAATGCCGAGGTCTGGGACACCGATGGCAAACGCTACATCGACTTTGTCGGCGGCATCGGCGTGCTGAACCTCGGCCATTGCCATCCGCGCATCGTCGAAGCCATTCGCGAACAAGCCACCCGACTGACCCACTATGCGTTCAACGCAGCCCCCCATGAGCCTTACCTCGAGCTGATGGATCGCCTCAGTGCGTTCATGCCGGTGGGTTACCCGGTCAGCGGCATGCTGACCAACAGCGGCGCGGAAGCGGCGGAGAACGCCCTGAAGATCGTCCGTGGCGCCACCGGCCGCAGCGCGGCCATCGCCTTCGACGGCGCTTTCCACGGCCGCACACTGGCCACCCTCAACCTCAATGGCAAAGTCGCGCCCTACAAACAGAAGGTCGGTGTACTACCGGGGCCGGTGTTTCACCTGCCCTTCCCCAGCCAGGACAACGGCGTCACCTGTGCCGAGGCCCTCAAAGCCATGGAACGCCTGTTCAGCGTCGAGATTGATGTCGAAGACGTCGCCTGCTTTATCGTCGAACCGGTGCAGGGCGAAGCGGGCTTCCTGGCCATGGAGGTCGAGTTCGCCCAGGCGCTGCGCCGCTTCTGCGACGAGAAAGGCATCGTGCTGATCGCCGATGAAATCCAGTCCGGTTTCGGCCGTACCGGCCAGCGCTTCGCGTTCTCGCGATTGGGCATCGAGCCGGACCTGATCCTGCTCGGCAAAAGCATCGCCGGCGGTGTGCCGCTGGGTGCGGTGGTCGGGCGCAAAGCGCTGCTGGATAACCTGCCCAAGGGTGGACTCGGTGGCACCTATTCCGGCAATCCCATTGCCTGCGCTGCGGCACTGGCAACCCTGGACGAAATGACCGATGCCAACCTGCATGCCTGGGGCACCCAACAGGAAGAAGCGATTGTCGGCCGCCATGCAACCTGGCGTGCGAATCTGCTGACACCATATCTGGGCCGCCTGACCGGTGTCGGCGCGATGCGCGGTATCGAGCTGATCAATGCCGATGGCTCGCCTGCGCCGGCTCAATTGACCCAACTGCTGGCCCTGGCGCGGGATGCGGGTTTGCTGCTGATGCCCAGCGGCAAATCTCGTCATATCGTCCGCCTGCTGGCGCCGTTGACCATCGAAGCTGCGGTGCTGGAAGAAGGGCTGGACATCCTTGAGGCATGCCTGGCAAGACTGACCTGAACACAATCCCTGTGGGAGTGTTATCAAGCATTAAATCGTGGGCATAAAAAAACCGGCCGAGACCTAATGCCGATCAGTCAGGTGAACCCAGACGCTACGCCTTCCTTGTAGCAGCTGCCGAAGGCTGCGTCCGGCTGCGCAGCAGTCGTATATCCGGCTTGCACGATCTCTCTGATGGACCGCGAACTCTGATTTTACGACTGCTGCACAGCCGGACGCAGGCTACGCCAGCTGCTACAGATTGCGTTGTGGCTTAACTGACGGGTATTAGGCCGAGGCCGGTTTTTTTACGAAAGCAGAATCAAGCGTTCTGCAGATTGTCGAGGTAACGCTCGGCATCCAGTGCCGCCATGCAACCGGCGCCAGCCGAGGTGATGGCCTGGCGGTACACGTGGTCAGCCACGTCACCAGCGGCGAAGATACCTTCGAGGTTGGTGGCAGTGGCGTTGCCGTCACGGCCGCCCTGCACCACCAGGTAACCGTCTTTCAGGGTCAGCTGGCCTTCGAACAGCGAAGTGTTCGGGGTGTGGCCGATAGCGATGAACACGCCGTCGACTTTCACTTCGTCGAAGCTGCCGTCGTTGTTCTTCAGGCGGGCACCGGTCACGCCCATGTTGTCGCCCAGCACTTCGTCCAGGGTCGCGTTCAGCTTCAGCTCGATCTTGCCTTCGGCAACACGGGCGTTCAGCTTGTCGATCAGGATCTTCTCGGCGCGGAAGGTCTCGCGACGGTGGATCAGGGTCACCTTGCTGGCGATGTTGGCCAGGTACAGAGCTTCCTCAACAGCGGTGTTGCCACCGCCGACCACGGCAACCGGCTTGTTGCGATAGAAGAAACCGTCGCAGGTCGCGCAGGCCGAAACGCCTTTGCCCATGAACGCTTCTTCCGATGGCAGGCCCAGGTAACGAGCGCTGGCGCCGGTGGCGATGATCAGGGCATCGCAGGTGTAAGTCGCGCTGTCACCGGTCAGGGTATACGGCTTGGCGGCGAAGTCGACGGCATTGATGTGATCGAACACGATCTCGGTTTCAAAGCGCTCGGCGTGCTCGCGCATCCGCTCCATCAGCGCCGGGCCGGTCAGGCCGTGGACGTCGCCCGGCCAGTTGTCGACTTCGGTGGTGGTGGTCAGTTGACCGCCGGCCTGCATGCCGGTGATCAGCAGTGGCTTGAGGTTGGCACGGGCGGCATAGACCGCGGCGCTGTAACCGGCAGGGCCGGAACCGAGAATAATCACTCGCGAATGACGGACTTCAGACATGACCTGCTCCTGTTGACCGGCCCGGAATACCTGGCGCGGAACGCCGGATTGCCGGCTGGAATAAAAAAGAACGGTTGAAAGCACTTGGGGAAGGCTTGAACCCGACCGTCCTGTAAAAAGATTGGGTGCAGCGTATCGAGGGGGCGAAGATTAAGGAAATACGGTTTAACAATCCAGCTCATAGGTGGTCTCTATGCCATCTGACCGACGATATCGACGTCTTTGTTACAGTGAATGTCGATACCACCATCGCGCTTTCGCCTGTGAGGCAAAGCCGGTAAGGTCGGCGCGTTTTCCCTCTGCCTGGAGCCTCTTATGCCCGCCCCCGTTCTGTCCGGCCCGCAATACCTGCGCGAAGGCCTCAAGCTGGTGCTGAGCCCCAGCCTGCGCTTGTTTGTGCTGTTGCCGCTGGCAATCAACCTGGTGCTGTTCGTCGGATTGATCTACCTGGCCGGCCATCAATTCAGCCTGTGGGTCGACACCTTGATGCCGTCCCTGCCTGACTGGCTGAGTTTTCTCGGCTACATCCTCTGGCCGCTGTTCGTGGTACTGGTGGTGTTGATGGTGTTCTTCACCTTCACCATGCTCGCCAACGTCATTGCCGCGCCGTTCAACGGCTTCCTCGCGGAGAAAGTCGAAGTGGTGGTGCGCGGCACCGATGACTTCCCGGCCTTCAGCTGGAGTGAGCTGATCGCGATGATCCCCCGCACCCTGGCCCGGGAAATGCGCAAACTCGGCTACTTCCTGCCCCGGGCAATCGGGCTGTTCATCCTCTCGTTCATCCCGGTGGTGAACATCATCGCCGCGCCGCTGTGGCTGTTGTTCGGGGTGTGGATGATGGCGATCCAATACATCGACTACCCGGCGGACAACCACAAGCTGGGTTGGAACGAGATGCTCGCCTGGCTGCGCGAGAAGCGCTGGCAGAGCATGAGTTTTGGCGGAAGTGTTTATCTGGTGCTGCTGATTCCGGTGGTCAACATCCTGATGATGCCGGCCGCCGTGGCCGGAGCGACGCTGTTCTGGGTGCGTGAACGTGGTGCGGAAAACCTGGTGACCCAGCGCTAAGTCACAAATCCATCATCCCGACGTCACACTGACGACATGGCCCCGGTCGACACTGGGGTCATGACGACAGCTCTGCATATCACCCTGATTACCGAAACCTTCCCACCGGAAATCAACGGCGTGGCCAATACCCTGGGTCGCTTGTGCGACGGTTTGCGCGCGCGCGGGCATCAAGTGGAACTGGTGCGGCCGCGTCAGGGCTGCGACCAGCAGTTGGGCAGCGACGATGAATTGCTGCTGTGCCGCGGCTGGCCGCTGCCGGGCTATCCCGGCCTGCAATGGGGTCAGTCGTCGATGCACAAACTGCTGCGGCGCTGGACGCGTCACCGCCCGGATGTGCTCTACATCGCCACCGAGGGCCCGCTGGGTCTCTCTGCGTTGCGCGCGGCACGGCGACTGGGGATTTCCGTGGTCAGCGGTTTCCACACCAATTTCCAGCAGTACTCCAACCAGTACGGTTTTGGCTTGCTCACGCGCCTGCTGACTCACTACCTGCGCTGGTTCCATAACCGTTCGACCATGACCCTGGTGCCCAGCGTCAGCCAGCGCCTGGAACTGGAGCGACGTCATTTCGAGCGACTGGCGTTGCTGTCCCGGGGGGTCGACAGCGAATTGTTTCACCCGGCCAAACGCTTGAACGCCCTGCGCGAGCAATGGGGACTGGCCGAGGCAGACATCGCCGTCATTCATGTCGGCCGCCTGGCCCAGGAAAAAAACCTTGGCCTGCTCAAGCGCACCTTCAATACCCTCAAGGCGAGTTATCCCCAGCGCACGCTGAAACTGATCGTGGTCGGCGATGGCCCGCAGCGCCAGGAACTGGAATACGAAATGCCCGAGGCGATTTTCTGCGGCACCCAACGGGGTGAAGCCCTGGCGAGTCACTACGCGTCGGGCGACGTGTTTCTGTTTCCGAGCCTGACTGAAACCTTCGGCAATGTGGTGCTCGAAGCACTTGCCTCGGGGCTTGGCGTGGTGGCCTACGACCAGGCGGCCGCCGCCCAGCATATTCGTCATGGCTACAATGGCGTGCTGGCGATGCCGGGGGATGAGGAGGCGTTCTGCGATGCAGCGGCATGGCTGCTGGAGGACAGGGAAACCTTGCGCAATGTGCGGCTCAATGCACGCCAGCATGCCAGTCGGCAGGGTTGGGCGACGATCATCGAGCAGTTCGAGGGGCAGTTGCGCGGGGCCTGTGCCGGGGAGATGGTGGTGCCGAATGCACCGATTGTTCCCTGAGTTTGTAGTGTTCTTTAGTCAGTCTTCGCGAGCAGGCCCGCTCCCACATTGGTTCTGTGTCGTACACAAATCCCTTGTGGGAGCGGGCTTGCTCGCGAAAGCGTAAGTCCGGTCGCCGCTTAAACCAGCGTCATCAACGCCTCACGGCTGAAAGGCAGAATGTCTTCCTCACGGCCGTCGCGCACTTTCTGCGCCCAGTCCGGATCCACCAGCAAGGCACGACCGACCGCCACCAGGTCGAACTCATCGTTGTTCAGGCGCTCCAGCAGTTTTTCCAGGCTGGCCGGTTGTGCGACCTTGTCGGTGTTGACCATGAATTGCAGGAACTCGCCGTCCAGGCCGACGCTGCCCACGGTGATGGTCGGCTTGCCGGTGAGTTGGCGGGTCCAGCCGGCCAGGTTCAATTCGCAACCGTCGAACTCCGGCTCCCAGAAGCGGCGGGTCGAGCAGTGGAAAATATCCACGCCCGCGTCGGCCAACGGCTTGAGGAACTCGCCCAAGGCTTCCGGGGTTTGCACCAGGCGCGCGGTGTAGTCCTGCTGCTTCCACTGGGAGAAGCGCAAGATGATCGGGAAACCTTCACCGACCGCGGCACGCACGGCCTGAATCAATTCAATGGCGAAGCGCGAACGATTGGCCAGGCTGCCGCCGTATTCGTCGGTACGTTGATTGCTGCCTTCCCAGAAGAACTGGTCCACCAGATAACCGTGGGCACCGTGGATTTCCACGCCGTCCATGCCGATGCTCTGGGCATCCTTGGCGGCCTGGGCGAACGCGGCAATCACGTCCTGGATGTCCTGCCTGGTCATGCCGTGCACCACGACCTGACCTTCCTTCAACTTTTCCGACGGGCCATAAGCCGGCACGCTGGCGTCCGGCTCGGTGCCGATACGGCGCACGCTGCCCACGTGCCACAGTTGCGGAACGATCTTGCCGCCTTCAGCGTGAACGGCCTCGACGACTTTTTTCCAGCCGGCCAGGGCCGCTTCACCGTAGAAATGCGGAACGTTCGGGTAGCCGTTGGAAGCCTTGTGACCAACGGTGGTGCCTTCGGTGATGATCAGGCCGACGCCCGCAGCGGCGCGACGACGGTAGTACTCGATCACTTTGGAATCAGGCACGCCGCCCGGGGAAAAGGAGCGGGTCATCGGCGCCATGACGACGCGGGTCGGCAGTTCGAGGGTGCCGAGGTGGAACGGTTTGAACAGGGCTTTGACGGGCATGGGACGCTCCACGGAAGAATGACTTTATGACGGTGATAATATGGAGAGTCCAACACATTGAACAGCATTATTGATCAGCGTGATTAAGGGTCAAAAGGCAGGGAGTACTGTAGGAGCGAGCTTGCTCGCGATGTTCGTCAACGACAACGCCGTAAGCCAGACACACCGCGGCGTTCTCAGGTTCATCGCGAGCAGGCTCGCTCCTACAGGGGGAGATATCAGCTCAGCGCTTTTTCAATTGCATGAACGATGGTCGGATCATCCGGCGCCGTACGCGGCGAGAACCGAGCCAGTACACGGCCATCCTTGCCCAGCAGGAACTTCTCGAAGTTCCAGGTGATGTCGCCGGGAAATTCCGCGCCCTCGCCCGCCAGCAGGCGGTACAACTGATGACGGTCATGTCCGTTGACTTCCAGCTTGCTGGACAACGGAAAGGTCACGCCATAGTTGAGGCTGCAGAAATCCTTGATCTCCTGCTCGGTCCCCGGTTCCTGTCCGGCAAACTGGTTGCACGGCAAGCCCAGCACACTGAAGCCTTTGCCCTTGTATTGTTGGTAGAGGTTTTCCAGCGCCGCGTACTGCGGGGTCAGGCCGCATTTTGAGGCGACGTTGACCACCAGTACGACTTGGCCTTTGAAAGGCGCCAGAGGTAGCTCCTGTCCATCCAGGGCTGTCAATTTAAGGTCGTGAAAAGCACTCATGGCGTACTCCAGATTCCCGTGTTCTTCTCGAAACAGCCACTTGGCGGTGTCGTCAGGGACAGCCGCAGACTAAAAAGGCGCCCTCGGGGCGCCTCTCCAGTTATCTGAGCTTAGCGCAGAAATCAGTGGTGATGGCCACCTTCGCCATGGACGTGGCCATGAGCGATTTCTTCCTGGCTGGCGTCACGGATGGCAACGATCTTGACCTGGAAATTCAGGCGCTGGCCGGCCAACGGGTGGTTGCCGTCAACGGTCACCTCGTCGCCGTCCAGATCACGGATGGTTACGATCTGCATCTGGCCGTCCGGTGCGGAAGCGTGGAACTGCATGCCCACTTCCAGCTCGTCGACGCCTTCGAACATGCTTCGGCTCAGGGTGCTGACCAGTTCGGCAGCGTATTCGCCGTAAGCGTCTTCCGGTTCAACGGCAACGGTCAGCTCTTCGCCGACAGCCTTGCCTTCCAGAGCCTTTTCCAGGCCCGGGATGATGTTGCCTGCGCCTTGCAGGTAGACCAGCGGCGCGCCGCCGGCGGAGCTGTCGATGACCTCACCAGCGTCGTTGGTCAGGGTATAGTCGATGGAGACAGCCTTATTGGCGGCGATCAGCATGGGGCGAGACCTTTTGCATAAGAAGATTGAAAGGCCAAGTTTAGCGAAGCCATCGTCCGAAAGCGAACACAACCCGGACAGACGGGATACGACGATCACCGGCTTCCATCAGGACGAGGACGGACACTGGGTGGCCGAGCTTTCCTGCGGCCACACGCAGCACCTGCGGCACCAGCCACCCTGGCAATCCCGCGCCTGGGTCATGGACCCCGCGCAGCGCCAGGAAAAAATAGGCCAGCCCTTTGATTGCGGTTGGTGCGCACAAGGCTCGGTTAGCGATAACCTTGGCGACTGAATTTCGGTAGATCGCCAGTTATAGGCTTTCACCATTGCCATGCACCTTCCAGAGAATCCGCATGCAAACTTTTTTTATCGCGCCCACCGATTTTGGTGTGGGTCTGACCTCCATCAGCCTCGGGCTGGTGCGCACCCTTGAGCGAGCAGGGCTCAAGGTCGGTTTCTTCAAACCCATTGCCCAGCCGCATCCGGGCGACACGGGCCCGGAACGTTCCACCGAACTGGTGGCCCGCACCCACGGCTTGAAACCGCCTCAGCCCCTGGGCCTGGCCCATGTCGAGCGGATGCTCGGCGACGGTCAGCTCGATGAACTGCTCGAAGAAATCATCGCCCTTTATCAGCAGGCGGCCATCGGCAAGGACGTGCTGATCGTCGAAGGCATGGTGCCGACCCGCAGCGCCAGTTATGCCGCGCGGGTCAACCTGCACCTGGCCAAGAGCCTCGACGCCGAGGTGATCCTGGTCTCGGCGCCGGAAAACGAAGTGCTGACCGAACTCTCAGGTCGCGTCGAGCTGCAGGCGCAATTGTTCGGCGGGCCGAAAGACCCGAAAGTCCTCGGCGTGATCCTCAACAAGGTCAAGACCGAGGAAAGCATGGAGGCCTTCGCCACGCGCCTGAAGGAGCATTCACCGTTGCTGCGCAGTGGTGATTTCCGCTTGCTCGGCTGCATTCCGTTCCAGCCGGAACTGAACGCCCCGCGGACCCGCGACGTCGCCGACCTGATGGGCGCGCAAGTGCTCAACGCCGGTGATTACGAAACCCGGCGCATGACCAAGATCATCATTTGCGCCCGCACCATGCGCAACACAGTGGAGCTGCTCAAGCCCGGCGTACTGGTGGTGACCCCCGGCGACCGCGACGACATCATCCTCGCCGTCAGCCTCGCGGCCTTGAACGGCGTGCCGCTGGCCGGCCTGCTGCTGACCAGCGACACCCTGCCCGACCCGCGCATCATGGACCTGTGTCGCGGCGCCCTGCAGGCCGGGTTGCCGGTGCTGTCGGTGAGTACCGGTTCCTATGACACCGCCAACCTGCTCAATGGCCTGAACAAGGAAATCCCCATCGATGACCGCGAGCGCGCCGAAATCATTACCGATTTCATCGCCGGCCATCTCGATGCCAACTGGCTGCACCAGCGCTGTGGTACGCCACGGGAAATGCGCCTGTCACCAGCGGTTTTCCGCTATCAATTGATCCAGCGCGCCCAGGCGGCCAACAAGCGCATCGTGCTGCCCGAAGGCAGCGAGCCGCTGACCGTGCAGGCCGCCGCGATCTGCCAGGCCCGTGGCATCGCTCGCTGTGTGTTGCTGGCCAAGCCCGAGGACGTGCAGGCCGTCGCCCGCGCCCAAGGCATCGAGTTGCCACCGGGACTGGAAATCATCGATCCGGACTCGATTCGCGAACGCTATGTCGAGCCCATGGTCGCGCTGCGCAAAAGCAAAAGCCTCAACGCGCCGATGGCCGAGCAACAACTGGAAGACACCGTGGTGATCGGCACCATGATGCTGGCCCTGGATGAAGTCGACGGCCTCGTGTCGGGCGTGATCAACACCACCGCCAACACCATCCGCCCGGCTCTGCAACTGATCAAAACCGCCCCCGGTTGCACCCTGGTGTCGTCGGTGTTCTTCATGCTGTTCCCGGAAGAAGTGCTGGTCTACGGCGACTGCGTGATGAACCCGCACCCGAGTGCCAGCGAACTGGCCGAGATCGCCCTGCAAAGCGCTGATTCGGCCGCCGCCTTCGGCATCACGCCACGGGTGGCGATGATCAGCTACTCCAGCGGCGAGTCGGACAGCGGCGAAGACGTCGAGAAGGTCCGCGAGGCGACCTTGCTGGCACACGAACAACAGCACTCGCTGCTGATCGACGGCCCCTTGCAGTACGACGCCGCCGCCAACGAAAACGTGGCCCGGCAACTGGCGCCGAACAGTCAGGTGGCCGGTCGTGCCACGGTGTACGTGTTCCCCGACCTCAACACCGGCAACACCACCCACAAAGCCGTGCAGCGCAGCGCAGACTGCGTCAGCCTCGGGCCGATGCTGCAAGGCTTGCGCAAACCGGTGAACGATTTGCCCCGCGGCGCGCAGGTCGATGACATCGTCTACACCATCGCCCTGACCGCGATTCAAGCCGCCAACCGACCTATGGATGTGTAAATGCTGGACTTCCTACCCGCCCCGTTGCGGGGCGTGATCGCCTCGCTGCTGTTGGCACTGAACACGATATTGCTCTGCTCGTTCCTGTTTTGCGTGGCGCTCGTCAAGGTACTGCCATTCGCCCTCACCCAGCGCCTCGCGGGCTGGCTGATGAGCCATACTCACGAAGCCTGGATCAGCCTCAACAAAGGCTGGATGAACCTGGTGCGCCCCACGCGCTGGCACATCAGCGGCCTGCAAGGCCTCGACTATCAGCACTCGTACCTGATCACCAGCAACCACCAGAGCTGGGTCGACATCCTGGTGCTGCAATACGTGCTCAACCGGCGCATTCAGCCGCTGAAGTTCTTTCTCAAGCAGGAGCTGATCTGGGTCCCGGTGATCGGTCTGGCCTGGTGGGCGCTGGGCTTTCCGTTCATGAAGCGCTACTCCAAGGCCTATCTGGAGAAACACCCGGAGAAGAAAGGCAAGGACCTGGAAACCACCCGCAAGACCTGTGCGAAATTCCGCGACAACCCGGTGGGTATTTTCAACTTCGTCGAAGGCACGCGCTTCACCGAGGGCAAGCATGCCCAGCAGCAGTCACCCTTCAAGTACCTGCTCAAGGCCAAGGCCGGCGGCATTGCCTTTGTGCTGGATGCGATGGGCGAGCAGCTGGAGTCGATCGTCAACGTGACCATCCACTACCCCGCCGGGCGCCCGGGTTTCTGGGATTTGCTGTGCGGGAACGTCGCAGATGTGGTGGTGCACTTCGAAGAACTGAATATCCCGCCGCAATTCATCGGCAAGAATTACGACCAGGACGGCGAATACCGCCTGCAGTTCCAGGGCTGGATCAACCAGTTGTGGCAGGACAAGGATGCGTTGCTGGAACAGATGCACCGCGAATATCCAGACAAACACTGATCCCCCTGTGGGAGCGGGCTTGCTCGCGAAAGCGGTGGATCAGTCAACACCAATGTTGAATGGCACACCGCATTCGCGAGCAAGCCCGCTCCCACATTTGATCGAGTCGATCTCAAATAAAAAAACCCGCCGATGATCACTCATCGGCGGGTTTTTCATTTTGCGGCTAAGGCTTAAATCGCACCGCGCTCACGCAGTAGAGCCAGCACTTGCTTGACGCTTTCTTCCAGCGATACGGACTGGGTGTCGATCACCAGGTCGGCATCCAGCGGCACGTCGTACGGGAAGGACTCGCCCGGGATGTTATCCCCGGCCGCCGCGTACAAACCTTGCGGATCACGCTCGGCGCAAACCGTCGGCGAAGCCTGGACGTAGACCGTCAGCAGACGTTCCTTGCCGATCAGTTCCCGGGCCTGTTCACGACCTTCTGCATTCGGGGCAACGAACGCCGCCAGGGTCAGCAGACCGGCTTCGTTGAACTGACGCGCAACGTGTGCGGCACGGCGCCAGTTCTCGGTACGACCGGCGCGATCCTGTGGCAGACCTTTGTTCAGGTCGTGACGCAGATTCTGGCCATCGAGTACGAACACCGCACGGCCCATGTCGAACAACTTGCGTTCAACCGCATACGCCAGGGTGCTTTTGCCCGCGCCCGACAAGCCGCTGAACAGCACGGTGGCCGGTTGCTGGCCAAAGCGCTGTGCGCGCTCTTCGGTGGCGACGTGGGCCAGTTTGCCGTGATGCGTGCTGGTGCCATGGGCCAACGGCTGGGCAACGATCATGCCGGCGCCAACGGTGCCGTTGGTCAAGCGATCGATGATGATGAAGGCGCCGGTGGTGCGGTTGCTGTCGTAACCGTCGAGGGCAATCGGCGCATCGAGCGCAATCTTGACCTTGCCGATTTCGTTGAGCTGCAACGCGCTGGCCGGACCTTCTTCCAGGGTGTTCACGTCGACCTTGTTGACGATGCTGGCGATAGAGCCCGGCACGTAACTGGTGGCGCGTTTGATGTCGTACTTCTTGCCCGGCAGCATCGGCTCTTCAGCCATCCACACCAGCATCGCTTCGAAGCTGTCAGTTACCGGCGGCACGTTGTCGGCGTGAACCAACAGATCGCCACGGGAGATATCGATTTCGTCTTCCATGGTCAGCGTGACTGCCTGACCCGGGCCTGCGTGCTCCAGTTCACCTTCGAAGGTGACGATGGACTTCACGCGGCTGCTCTTGCCCGACGGCAGCACCACGACTTCGTCGCCTTTCTTGACGATGCCGCTGGCCAGCGTACCGGCGAAGCCACGGAAGTTCAGGTTCGGACGGTTGACGTACTGCACCGGGAAACGCAGGTCGGTGAAGTTGCGATCGCCCGCCACTTCCACGGTCTCGAGAATTTCCATCAGCGACTGGCCGGTGTACCACGGCGAGCGCTCGGACTTGTTCACCACGTTGTCGCCCTTCAACGCCGACATCGGCACGAAGTGCATGCTGGTGGGCTTGAGCTTCAAGCCTTCGGCGAACTGCAGGTAGTCGGCCTTGATCGACTCGAACACGCCCTGATCGAAGCCCTTGAGGTCCATCTTGTTGATGGCCACGACGATGTGTTTGATACCCAGCAGCGAGGCGATGAAGCTGTGGCGACGGGTCTGGGTCTGCACGCCGTAACGGGCGTCGACCAGGATGATCGCCAGGTCACAGGTGGAGGCACCGGTGGCCATGTTGCGGGTGTACTGCTCATGGCCAGGGGTGTCGGCGATGATGAATTTGCGCTTGGCGGTGGAGAAATAGCGGTACGCGACATCGATGGTGATGCCTTGCTCACGCTCGGCTTGCAGGCCGTCGACCAGCAGCGCCAGGTCGATGTCTTCGCCGGTGGTGCCGACTTTTTTCGAGTCGCGGGTAATGGCTTCCAGGTGATCTTCGTAGATCATCTTGGAGTCGTGCAGCAGGCGCCCGATCAGGGTGCTCTTGCCGTCGTCGACGTTACCGCAGGTCAGAAAGCGCAGCAGCTCTTTACGTTCGTGCTGGCCCAGGTAGGCGAGGATGTCCTCGCTGATCAAATCAGATACGTGCGACATGACAACCCCTTAGAAATAACCCTGACGTTTTTTGTCTTCCATCGAGCCTGCGCCATCGTGGTCGATGACACGGCCCTGGCGCTCGGAAGTTCGCGTCAGGAGCATTTCCTGAATGATGTCCGTCAGGCTTTCGGCCTCGGACTCCACCGCGCCCGTCAACGGGTAGCAACCAAGGGTACGGAAACGCACTTTCTTTTTGACGATGCGCGCTTTGTCTTCATCGCTCAGGTGCTCGAGGATACGCTCGTCGTCGATCATGATCAGCGTGCCGTTCTTCTCGATGACTTCGCGTTCAGCGGCGAAGTACAGCGGAACGATCGGGATGCCTTCAAGGTAGATGTACTGCCAGATGTCCAGTTCGGTCCAGTTCGACAGCGGGAAGACGCGGATCGATTCGCCCTTGTTGACCTTGCCGTTGTAGACGTTCCACAGCTCGGGACGCTGGTTCTTCGGGTCCCAGCGGTGCTTGCTGTCGCGGAACGAGTACACGCGCTCTTTGGCGCGGGACTTCTCTTCATCGCGACGGGCGCCGCCGAATGCTGCGTCGAAACCATACTTGTCGAGTGCCTGCTTGAGGCCCTCGGTCTTCATGATGTCGGTGTGCTTGGCGCTGCCGTGGGTGAACGGGTTGATGTCCTGCGCCACGCCGTCCGGGTTGACGTGGGTGATCAGGTCGAGACCCAGCTCGGCGACCATCTTGTCGCGGAAGCTGTACATCTCCTTGAATTTCCAGCGAGTGTCGACGTGCATCACCGGAAACGGCAGCTTGCCCGGGAAGAACGCCTTGCGTGCCAGATGCAGCATCACGGCGGAGTCTTTACCGATGGAGTACAGCATCACCGGGTTGTCGAACTCGGCGGCCACCTCGCGGATGATGTGGATGCTTTCCGCCTCCAGCTGTTTCAGATGCGTCAGTTTGTCGACCATGGCTACTCACGAAAACTTTCTTATGAACGGCCAGCGGGCCGTGTTCGAGCGGGGATCCTAGCACAGCGACAACTTCTAATCAGGACGCAAACTAGATCGAAAGAGCATATGAATATGCCTGCCCGTTTGGGCACAGCAGAACCCTGTGGGAGCGGGCTTGCTCGCGAAGGCGGCGTATCACTCAACGTGAATGCTGACTGATTCACCGCATTCGCGAGCAAGCCCGCTCCCACATTTGGATCAATGGCGTACCTCAGATCGGATTGGGACAATCGATGAAGATGTGCTCCAGCGCAAACCGACGGGCCAGATAATCCCCCAGCGCCTGAACGCCGTAGCGCTCGGTGGCATGGTGACCGGCGGCGATGAAGCTGATGTCGTTTTCCCGGGCGCTGTGGAAGGTTTGCTCGGAAGCCTCGCCGCTGAGGTACAGATCGACGCCCGCCAGAATGGCCTGATCGATGTAACCCTGGCCACCACCGGTGCACCAGCCGACGCGACGGATCATGGCGCTGCCTTCGATCAACAGCGGCTCACGGCCCATCACTTCCTGGACGCGGCGGGCGAAATCCCGGGGCATCATCGGCTCATTCAGCGAGCCGACCAGGCCGACAATCTTCAGGTTGTCCGGGTCCAGCGGACCTTCGACGGTGATGTCGAGCTGACGCGCGAGCTGCACGTTATTGCCGACGTCCGGGTGCAGGTCCAGCGGCAGGTGATAGGACAACAGGCTGATATCGTGCTTGAGCAGGGTCTTCAGGCGGCGCTGTTTCATGCCGGTGATGCACGGGTTCTCGCCCTTCCAGAAGTAGCCATGATGCACCAGCACCAGGTCGGCATTGGCCTCCACGGCCGCATCGAGCAAGGCCTGGCTGGCAGTGACGCCACTGACAATGCGCATCACTTGCGGCCGCCCCTCGACCTGCAAGCCGTTGGGGCAGTAATCGGCGATTTTGGCGCTGTTGAGGTAGCGGTCGGCTTCTTCGACCAGGGTGCTCAGGGCGACGGCCATAAAAGACTCCTAAATATCCCGTTCAGAGGCGCGTGCGGCCTCGTATAATGCGCGTCATTATGAGCGGTCTCATACCGCCTGCAACTCTCTCAGGAACTGCTTAATGCTCAAGGCGCTGCGTTTTTCCGGCTGGCCGCTGTTGGCCGGCGTGCTTGTCGCTCTTTTGATAATCCAGCGTTACCCGCAGTGGGTCGGGCTCCCGAGCCTCGATGTCAATCTGCAACAAGCGCCGCAAACCACCAGCATGCAGCAGGGCCCGGTGTCTTATGCCGAAGCGGTATCCACCGCGGCACCGTCGGTGGTGAACCTGTACACCACCAAAGTCATCAACAAACCCAACCATCCGTTGTTCGAAGATCCGCAGTTCCGTCGTTTCTTCGGCGATAACTCGCCCAAGCAGAAACGCATGGAGTCGAGCCTCGGTTCCGGCGTGATCATGAGCCCGGAAGGCTACATCCTGACCAACAACCACGTGACCAGCGGCGCCGACCAGATCGTGGTGGCACTCAAGGACGGCCGGGAAACCCTGGCGCGGGTGATCGGCAGCGATCCGGAGACTGATCTCGCAGTTCTGAAGATCGACCTGAAAAACCTGCCGGCGATCACCGTGGGGCGTTCCGACAACATCCGCATCGGCGACGTCGCGCTGGCCATCGGCAACCCGTTCGGCGTCGGCCAGACCGTGACCATGGGCATCATCAGCGCCACCGGGCGCAACCAACTGGGCCTGAACAACTACGAAGACTTCATCCAGACCGATGCGGCGATCAACCCCGGCAACTCGGGCGGTGCGCTGGTGGATGCCATCGGCAACCTGACCGGCATCAACACGGCGATCTTTTCCAAGTCCGGGGGCTCCCAGGGCATTGGTTTCGCAATCCCGGTGAAGTTGGCGATGGAAGTGATGAAGTCGATCATCGAGCACGGCCAGGTGATTCGTGGCTGGCTGGGTATCGAAGTGCAGCCGCTGACCCAGGAACTGGCTGAGTCGTTCGGCTTGTCCGGACGTCCAGGCATTGTCGTGGCGGGGATTTTCCGCGATGGCCCGGCACAGAAAGCCGGCCTGCAACTGGGTGATGTGATTCTTTCCATCGATGGCGAACCGGCCGGAGATGGCCGTCGCTCGATGAATCAAGTGGCGCGGATCAAGCCGACCGACAAGGTCGCGATCGAGGTAATGCGCAACGGCAAGGAGCTCAAGCTGATGGCGGAAGTCGGCCTGCGACCACCGCCGGCACCGGCCCAAGAGAAAGAAGAAGAGTAAGCGGGCAACCCAAAAACCTGTGGGAGCGGCGGTGCGGCGATCCGACTTGCTCGCGAAAGCGGCGTGTCAGTTAACTTCTGCGTCGACTGACACGCCGCTTTCGCGAGCAAGCCCGCTCCCACAAGGGTTGGCGGTGAGTTAAAGATCGCCCAGACCGTCGATCAGCGCCTGATTCTGCTCTGGCGTGCCGATGGATATCCGCAGGAACTGGGCAATCCGTTCCTGCTTGAAGTGCCGGACAATCACGCCCTGTTCGCGCAATTTAGCCGCGATACCTGCCGCATCGTGCCGGGGGTGACGGGCGAAAATAAAATTCGCCGCCGATGGCAGCACTTCAAAGCCCTTCCCTTCCAGCTGCGCAATCACCCACTCACGGTGCTCGATGACCAAACGGCAGGTCTTGTCGAAGTACTCGCGATCTTCGAATGCGGCGGCGGCACCGACATTCGCCATGCGATCCAGCGGATAGGAGTTGAAGCTGTTCTTGATCCGCTCCAGCGCCTCGATCAGGTCCGGATGACCGACCGCCAGACCCACCCGTAGCCCGGCCAGGGAACGGGACTTGGACAGGGTCTGGGTCACCAGCAGGTTCGGATAGCGGTCCACCAGGGTGATTGCCGTCTCGCCGCCGAAGTCGATGTAGGCCTCGTCGACCACCACCACCGAATCCGGGCTGGCCTTGAGAATCTGCTCCACCGCCTCCAGCGCCAACAGGCAGCCGGTCGGTGCGTTCGGGTTGGGAAAAATGATCCCGCCGTTCGGCCTGGCGTAGTCCGCCGGGTTGATCCGGAACTGCTCGTCCAGCGGCACCGCGTCGAACTTGATGCCGTACAGCCCGCAGTAGACCGGGTAGAAGCTGTAGCTGATGTCCGGGAACAGCAGCGGCTGATCGTGCTGCAGCAAACCGTGGAAGATGTGCGCCAGCACTTCATCGGAACCGTTGCCGAGGAACACCTGGTTGCTCTGCACGCCATAGTATTTGGCGACCGCGTTCTTCAGCAGATCGCTATTGGGGTCCGGGTACAGGCGCAGGTTGTCATTGAGTTCGGATTGCATCGCAGCCAAGGCTTTCGGCGATGGACCGTACGGGTTTTCGTTGGTGTTGAGTTTCACCAGTTTCGCCAGTTTCGGCTGTTCGCCCGGCACGTAAGGCACCAGATTCTTGACGAACGGGCTCCAGAATTTACTCATGTTCAGTTTCCCTGCCCTTGTGGAGAGTCTTCATCAACGATGCGGTATTCGGCGCTACGGGCGTGGGCGGTCAGCGACTCGCCACGGGCCAGCACGGAAGCGGTCTTGCCCAACTCGGAAGCGCCCTGCTCGGAGCAGAAAATGATCGACGAGCGTTTCTGGAAGTCGTACACGCCCAGCGGCGAAGAGAAGCGCGCAGTGCCGGAGGTCGGCAACACGTGGTTGGGACCTGCGCAGTAGTCGCCCAGGGCTTCGGACGTGTGACGACCCATGAAGATCGCGCCGGCGTGGCGGATCTGCGGCAGCCAGGCCTGTGGATCGGCAACGGACAATTCGAGGTGCTCGGGCGCGATGCGGTTGGCCACTTCGATGGCTTGCTCCATGTCGCGAACCTTGATCAATGCACCACGGCCATTGATCGAGGTTTCGATGATCGCGGCGCGCTCCATGGTCGGCATCAGCTTGGCGATGCTGGCGGCGACCTTGTCGAGGAACCCGGCGTCGGGACTGACCAGAATCGCCTGGGCGTCTTCGTCGTGCTCGGCCTGGGAGAACAGGTCCATGGCGATCCAGTCCGGATCGGTCTGGCCGTCGCACACTACGAGGATTTCCGAAGGACCGGCGATCATGTCGATACCGACCTGGCCAAACACGTGGCGCTTGGCGGTGGCGACATAGATGTTGCCCGGGCCGACCACTTTATCGACCTTCGGCACGCTTTCGGTGCCGTAAGCCAATGCGGCAACGGCTTGAGCGCCACCGATGGTGAACACCCGGTCGACGCCGGCGATGCAGGCAGCGGCCAGCACCAGTTCGTTGATTTCACCGCGCGGGGTTGGCACCACCATGACCACTTCGGTGACACCGGCGACCTTGGCCGGAATCGCGTTCATCAACACCGACGACGGGTACGACGCCTTGCCGCCCGGTACATACAGACCGGCGCGGTCCAGCGGCGTGACTTTCTGGCCCAGTACGGTGCCGTCAGCCTCGGTGTAGCTCCAGGAGTCCTGCTTCTGTTTTTCGTGGTAGCTGCGCACACGGGCCGCGGCGACTTCCAGGGCTTCGCGCTGAGGCACGGAGATGCGGGTCAGCGCCAGTTCCAGACGCTCGCGCGGCAGGATCAGGTCGGCCATTGACTTCACGTCCAGGCCATCGAACTGGCGGGTAAAGTCCACCAGGGCTGCGTCGCCACGCTCACGCACGGCCTTGATGATGTCCAGCACCCGCTGATTGACCGAGTCGTCAGACACACTTTCCCAGCTCAGCAGATGATCCAGATGATGTGCGAAATCCGGGTCAGCAGCGTTGAGTCGGCGAATTGCAGTCGGTGCGGTCATAGCGAGAGCCTCATAGGAATGGCAAAAACTCAGGCGCCCTAACTTAGCAGTCGTTTCCGCTTGGGCACCTGAGAATTCTGGCTATGAGGCGGATAGACGGGCGCGACTTAACGTCGCGCGGGTGAATCAGCCGCGGTGTCGAGACTCCACTGCCTTGCGCAGGGTGTCGATCAACGCCTGGATACGGGCGTGCTGCATCTTCATCGAAGCTTTGTTGACGATCAGCCGGGAGCTGATGGCAGCAATGAAATCCTGTGGCTCCAGGCCGTTGGCCCGCAGCGTGTTACCGGTGTCGACCACGTCGATGATCTTGTCGGCAAGGCCGATCAGCGGTGCCAGTTCCATCGAGCCGTACAGCTTGATGATGTCGACCTGCCGACCCTGTTCAGCGTAATAACGCTTGGCAACGTTGACGAACTTGGTGGCGATGCGCAGACGGCCCTTGGGCTCGACCGCACCGACCTTGCCGGCCGTCATCAACTTGCACTGGGCAATTTGCAGGTCCAGAGGCTCGTACAGACCCTGGCCGCCATATTCCATCAGCACATCTTTACCGGCGACACCGAGGTCGGCGGCACCATGCTCGACGTAAGTCGGCACGTCGGTGGCACGCACGATCAGCAGGCGTACATCTTCCTGGGTCGTGGGAATGATCAGCTTGCGGCTCTTGTCCGGATTCTCGGTCGGCACGATGCCCGCTTCAGCCAGAAGCGGCAGGGTGTCGTCAAGGATGCGGCCCTTGGACAGTGCGATGGTCAACATGGGAAACGTCAGTCCTTATCAAGGTACTCATGCCCGGTCGCAAATGACGCCGGACACACATCGAGCCGGAAACCGGCTCGACTTTACAACAGTTCAGCGGGCACATCCTTGCGCCCATGCAGCAGAAACTAGCCCGGTACGCGGCGGATCTTGGCGCCGAGCATCTGCAGTTTCTCTTCAATGCACTCGTAACCACGGTCTATGTGGTAGATGCGATCGATCAGGGTATCGCCTTCGGCGATCAGCGCCGAGATCACAAGGCTGGCCGAAGCACGCAGGTCGGTGGCCATGACTGGCGCGCCCTTGAGCTTTTCGATCCCGGTAACGATCGCAGTGTTGCCTTCGACCTGGATGTGAGCGCCCATGCGGTGCAATTCGTAAACGTGCATGAAGCGGTTTTCGAAGATCGTCTCGATCACGGCACCAGTGCCTTCGGCAATGGCGTTGAGGGAGATGAACTGCGCCTGCATGTCGGTCGGAAACGCCGGGTACGGAGCGGTCCGCACGTTGACGGCTTTCGGACGCTTGCCGTGCATGTTCAGCTCGATCCAGTCTTCGCCGCAGGTGATTTCGGCACCGGACTCGCGGAGTTTTTCCAGAACGGCTTCGAGGATGGTCGGATCTGTATCCTTGACCTTCACACGACCGCCGGTCACCGCCGCCGCCACCAGGTAGGTGCCGGTTTCGATACGGTCTGGCATCACTTTATACGTGGTGGTGTGCAGACGCTCGACGCCATCGATGGTGATGGTATCGGTACCGGCGCCGGAAACCTTGGCGCCCATGGCGTTCAGGAAGTTCGCCAGGTCGACCACTTCCGGCTCGCGCGCGGCGTTGGCCAGCACGCTGCGGCCCTTGGCCAGAGCGGCAGCCATCATGATGTTTTCGGTACCGGTCACACTGACGGTATCGAAGAAGAAGTGTGCACCGCGCAGGCCGCCTTCAGGCGCCTTGGCCTTGATGTAGCCACCTTCGACGTCGATGACCGCGCCCATGGCTTCCAGGCCACGGATGTGCAGGTCAACCGGACGCGAACCAATGGCGCAACCGCCAGGCAAGGCAACTTCGGCTTCACCGAAACGGGCAACCATCGGGCCCAGTACCAGAATCGACGCACGCATGGTTTTAACCAGTTCGTACGGCGCGACCAGGGTCTTGATGGTGCGCGGGTCGATTTCGACGGCGAGCTTCTCGTCGATCACAGGCTCGATGCCCATGCGCCCGAACAGCTCGATCATCGTGGTGATGTCGTGCAGGTGCGGCAGGTTGGCCACAGTCACCGGGCCATCGCACAGCAAAGTGGCGGCAAGGATCGGCAGGGCAGAGTTCTTTGCCCCGGAGATGCGGATCTCGCCATCAAGACGAGCGCCACCGGTAATAATCAATTTATCCATAAGAATCTCGACGCCCTTGGGCTCAGGTGCGCTCGGCCCAGGCCGCGCTGCTGAAAAATTTCATAGTGACCGCATGGATGCTGCCATCGACGATCCACGGGTTCAAATGGGCATAGACCTGCTGTTGACGCTTGACCGGGCTCAATGCCGCCAGTTCATCGCTAATCACGTTCAGCTGGAAATTGCAGCCTTCGCCCTCGACTTCTACTTTCGTTCCGGGCAGCTTTCCTTCAAGAAAGCTCTTAACTTCGTTGGCCTGCATGCTCAACCTCAATCGGCGCCCTGTGCGCGCGGGTCGGACATCATACAAAAAAGCCCCGCGCCTGCGAACCCCGCCAAGCAGGACTCGGACGGGGGGCTTGTTCATAGATGCGGGTTAGGGATGCGCCAACAGCTCGGTCAGCTCGCTGACCTGAGCGATTTCACGCATGTCTTCCGGCATCCCGTGGATGCTCAGGGACTTGCCGGCCGCCTGCGCATCCCGGATAAAGCACAGCAGCAACGACAAACCGACGCTGCTGGACTTGGTCACCGCCGAGCAATCGACCACCAGCGCCGAAGCCTTGCTGGCCTTGATCAGCGCCTTGCCCTGCTCGCGCAGGCCAGGGCCGGTGCGGTAATCCAGCACGCCACTGAGTCGCAGCTCGCCCGCTTCGTCCATCTGGACTGCCGACTCACTCATTGGGCTGACTGCTCCGGTTTTTTGTCGGTGGCTTCCTTGGCCTTGGCGACTTCCCCGGCCCAACCGTTGATGGTCTTGTCCAGGTCGTTGCCATTGCGCTGCATCGCATCGGCGAACTGGTCGCGGAACAGCTTGCCGATGTTGATGCCGTTGATGATGACGTTACGCAGTTTCCACTCGCCGTTGATCTTTTCCAGCGTGTAGGACACTGGATAGATCGCGCCGCTGCTGCCCTTGACGGTCATGCCAACGCTGGTACGGTCGCCCGACTCGTCTTTTGCCGGTTCAACGGTGATGCCCTGGTTGTTGTACTCCAGCAAGGCATTGCCGTAGAACTGGAACAGACCCTTCTTGAAGTTTTCTTCGAAGGTCTTCATCTGCGCAGGCGTAGCTTTCTTCGAGTACTTGACCGTCATGATGCTCTTGGAAATACCCTCGGCATCCACAACCGGCCCGACGATGCTGTCCAGCGCCGTATAGAAATCCTGCGGGTCCTGCTTGTACTTCTCTTTGTTTGCAGCCAGGTCCGCGAGCATACGGTTGGTTGTGTCCTGCACCAGATCGTGCGCCGAAGGCGCCGCCACGGCATGAGACACCAACGGAAACACCGCGAGCATTACCAACAGGCCACGTCGCAAGGTAGAGATCATTTAACTGTTCCTCATTTAGCTTCTTTGCTAACGGTATTGAGCAGGAATTTACCGATCAGGTCTTCGAGCACCAGCGATGACTGCGTGTCATGGATGGTTCCACCATCCTTGAGCAGGGTGTCTTCCCCGCCCACGCTGATACCGATGTACTTCTCGCCCAACAGTCCTGCGGTCAGGATAGATGCAGTGGAGTCCGCCGGCAGATTATCGATGCGTTTTTCCAGCTGCATGGTCACCCGACCGGTAAAGCTGTCGCGATCCAGATCGATGGCCGTGACCTTGCCGATGGTCACACCGGCCATGGTCACCTTTGCTCTGACCGTCAAACCGGCGATATTGTCGAAGTAGGCGTAAAGTTTATACGTGTCGGTGCTCGGAGTCGGGGACAAGCCACTGACCCGCAACGCCAACAAGAGCAAAGCCAGGATGCCAGCCAGCAAGAAAAGGCCGACACCGATTTCCAGGGTGCGGTTTTGCATCAGAAATCTCCAAACATCAAGGCGGTCAGAATAAAGTCCAGGCCGAGCACTGCCAACGAGGCATACACAACGGTCTTGGTAGTGGCACGACTGATCCCCTCGGAAGTGGGTTCGCAGTCATAGCCTTGGAATACGGCGATCCAGGTCACGACAAAGGCAAAGACGATACTTTTGATGATCCCGTTGAGCACATCGTCGGAGAACGTCACGCTGTTCTGCATGTTCGACCAGTAGGAACCTTCATAGACTCCCAGCCAGTCGACAGCTACCCACGAGCCCCCCCAGATACCCACGACGCTGAAAATCATCGCCAGCACCGGCAGGGAAATGAAACCGGCCCACAAACGTGGCGCGATGATGTACTTGAGCGGGTCGACCCCGATCATTTCCAGGCTGGACAACTGCTCGGTGGACTTCATGTTGCCGATTTCGGCGGTCAACGCCGAACCTGCGCGCCCGGCGAACAGCAAGGCGGTCACCACCGGCCCCAGTTCACGCAGCAGTGTCAGCGCCACCATCTGCCCGACGGCCTGCTCTGAACCATAGCTGGAAAGAATGTTGAAGCCCTGCAGCGCCAGCACCATGCCGATGAACACCCCGGAGACCACGATGATCACCAGGGACATCACGCCCACCGAATGCAACTGCTTGACCAGCAGCCCAAAGCCGCCACCGATGCCGCCCCGTCCAAGCAAGGCATGGAACAGGAACAAGCTGGAACGCCCGAACACCGCCAACACATCGATGCCGGCCTGGCCGAAGCGGCGAACGCGCTCTATCAATGAAATTCTGCGCATCAGCGCTTCCCCAGAAGATCTGCGCGGTAATCCGTCGCTGGAAAGTGGTACGGGACCGGGCCATCGGGTTCACCGGTCATGAACTGGCGAATGCGCGGTTCATCCGAGTTCATCAATTCGCCCGGCGTACCTTGCCCCAACACCTGACCATCGCCCACCACATAAATGTAATCGGCAATGCTCGCGGTCTCGGCCAGGTCGTGGGACACCACGATGCTGGTGATACCCAGCGCATCGTTGAGCAAACGAATCAGGCGCACCAGAACGCCCATTGCGATGGGGTCCTGGCCGACAAACGGCTCGTCGTACATGAGGATCTGCGGGTCGAGCGCAATCGCCCGGGCCAGCGCAACACGGCGCTTCATGCCGCCGGAAAGCTCGTCGGGCATCAGTTCGATGGCACCGCGCAAGCCCACGGCCTGCAACTTGAGCAGGACGATGTCGCGGATCATTTCTTCCGGCAGTTGCGTGTGAACCCGCAGGGGAAAAGCGACGTTCTCGAAGACATCGAGGTCGGTAAACAGTGCGCCGCTCTGAAACAGCACGCCCATATGCTTGCGCGCATCGAACAGGTCGCTGCGCGACAGTTTCGGCAGGTTCTGGCCGTTGACCCAGACCTCGCCCTTGGTGGGCCGCAGCTGGGCGCCCATCAGACGCAAGAGTGTGGTCTTGCCACACCCGGAAGGCCCCATGATGCCGGTGACCTTGCCGCGCGGGATACGGATATCGACATTATTGAAAATGCTGCGCGCGCCGCGCTTGAAGGACAGTCCCTTCAGCTCGACCGCGTAGGCGTTATCGGCACTCATCTAAACTCCTTGCGATGCAGCCTCTCACTCGGACGCCTGACTTTCTCACGAAAGCACATACCTCCCGGGCAGGCCGAACTGGCGGCGAACTATATCACTGCAAAGGCTGTGCGCCCAAGGCCAAAGCCTGCACATGCTCAACTGCATGACTGGTTGAAAGCCCCGTTTAGAAGGTTTCCCGCAACAAGGATGACAATGCGCGACGAACTAGCGTGAGGGATTCGATCATAACCGCTATAATCGCCGCCTTTTCATCAGGCTATACGATTTCTGACATGAGCCAATCCAGCGACCTGATTCAATCAGCACAACGCACCATCCGCCTCGAGGTAGAAGCCGTGCAAGGCCTGCTACCCCATATCGACGCAGATTTCGTACGCGCTTGCGAGATGATTCTGGCCAGCAAAGGCCGCGTGGTCGTGGTCGGCATGGGCAAGTCGGGGCACATCGGCAACAAGATTGCCGCGACCCTGGCCAGCACCGGCACCACGGCGTTTTTTGTGCACCCGGCTGAAGCCAGCCACGGTGACATGGGCATGATTACCCGCGACGACATCATTCTGGCGCTCTCGAATTCCGGCTCCACCAATGAAATCGTGACCCTGCTGCCACTGATCAAGCGCCTGGGCATCCAGTTGATCAGCATGACCGGCAACCCTGACTCGCCGCTGGCCAAGGCCGCCGAGGTCAACCTGAATGTTCACGTCGAGCACGAAGCCTGCCCGTTGAACCTGGCCCCCACCTCGTCGACCACCGCCGCCCTGGTCATGGGCGACGCCCTGGCCGTCGCGCTGCTGGAAGCCCGTGGTTTTACCGCCGAAGACTTCGCCTTTTCCCATCCTGGCGGCGCCCTGGGCCGACGCCTGCTGCTGAAAGTGGAAAACGTCATGCACGCCGGGCAAGAGCTGCCGCAAGTACAGCGCGGCACCCTGCTGAAGGACGCGCTAATGGAAATGACCCGCAAAGGCCTGGGCATGACCGTGATCCTGGAAGCCGATGGAAAGCTGGCCGGGATCTTTACCGACGGTGACTTGCGTCGCACGCTGGACCGTAGCATCGACATCCATAGCGCTACAATCGACCAGGTCATGACTGCTCACGGCAAGACTGCCCGCGCCGAGATGCTCGCCGCCGAAGCGCTGAAAATCATGGAAGACCATAAAATCAGCGCGCTGGTCGTGGTCGATCGTGAAGACCGCCCGGTCGGCGCCTTGAACATGCACGACTTGCTGCGTGCAGGAGTAATGTAATGAGTGCGGACCTGCTGCAACGCGGCAAACAGATCAAGCTGGCGGTGTTCGATGTCGATGGCGTGCTGACCGACGGGCGCCTGTACTTCCTCGAAGACGGCAGCGAATTCAAGACGTTCAACACCCTCGATGGCCAGGGCATCAAGATGCTGATGGCCGCCGGCGTGCAGACCGCCATCATCAGCGGCCGCAAGACCCCGGTGGTCGAGCGTCGGGCCAAAAACCTCGGAATCCCGCACCTCTATCAAGGTCGCGAAGATAAACTGGTGGTACTCGACGAACTACTGGCCCAACTCAACCTGAGCTATGAACAGGTGGCCTACCTCGGCGACGACCTGCCAGACCTGCCGGTGATCCGTCGTGTAGGGCTGGGGATGGCGGTGGCCAATGCCGCCGGCTTCGTGCGTGAACACGCCCACGGCATCACCCTCGCCCGAGGCGGCGAAGGTGCTGCTCGCGAATTCTGCGAATTGATCCTGCGCGCCCAGGACCGCCTCGACGCGGCCAATGCGGCGTACCTGTGAGCCCGACATGCTGAGCAAAAAGTTTCGCAACACACTGATGTTCACTTGCATCGCGGCGATATTCGCCGCGGTTGGCTACTGGAACATCAGCCCGGAACGCTTCCTCGACAAGGCGGTAACGCCGGTCGATGAAAGCGCGATCGACTATTACGCCATCAACGCCCACAGCGTGCAGTACCTGCCGGACGGCAAGCTGCAATATGATCTGGTGTCGGACAAGGTCGAGCACCTGAAAGCGACCGAGGTGACATTGCTGACCAACCCCGACCTGAATGTGTTCCGCGGCACTGAATTCCCGTGGCACGTCCAGAGCCTGCGCGGCGAGGTCAACCCTGATGGCACACAGGTCGAACTGATCGATGACGTGCGTATCACGCGCTTCGACGAGAAAAACCGCAAGACCCTGATCACCAGCACCCGCATGACCGTGTTCCCGCAGCAGCAATATGCGCAGACCGAGCAAGACGTTAGAATCGACGGCGCTGGCGGTGTATCGACTGGCAAGGGAATGAAAGCGTATTTGAAAGAAAGCAGGATACACCTGCTATCGAACGTAAGAGGACAGTATGAGGCTCGTTAAAACCCTCCCGATTTTGCTCAGTCTGGGCGCAGCACTGGGAAGCGTGAGCGCCTGGGCTCTGCCGGAAGATCAACAGCAGCCTATCCGCATTCAGGCCGACGATGCCCAACTGGACGACAAGCAAGGTATTGCCACCTATAAGGGTGACGTGATCATCACCCAAGGCTCGATGAAGGTGACAGGCAACACCGTTACCATCACCCGCACCCCGACTGGTGACATTGACGTAGTGACCTCGGTGGGCAACCTGGCGTACTTCGAGCAATTGCAAACGGCTGGCGATACCAAGCCTGTCCAGGGCTGGGGCGTGACGATCCAGTATCACGCCACGCAAAATCGCGTCGTACTGATCGACAAGGCCAAGGTTGTCGACAAGGACAACAACGTCACCCAAGGCGAGAAAATTGTCTACGACACGGACAAGAAACTCGCCAGCGCCGGTCGCGCCACAGGCAGCAAGATCACCGAGTCGCGCCCGCGTATCGACATGGTGATCCAGCCGAAGAAGAAAACCGACGAGAAAAAGGCCCAGTAATGGCAACTCTGAAAGCTCAGCATCTGGCCAAGAGCTACAAGAGCCGCCAGGTCGTGCGTGACGTCAGCCTGTCCATCGACAGCGGCCAGATCGTCGGCCTGCTTGGCCCGAACGGCGCCGGCAAGACCACCTGCTTCTACATGATCGTCGGCCTGGTGCAAGCCGATCAGGGCCGCGTCCTGATCGATGACCTGGACGTCAGCCACCAGCCGATGCACGGCCGTGCAAAGGCCGGTATCGGCTACCTGCCGCAAGAAGCATCGATCTTCCGCAAACTGTCGGTGGCCGACAACATCATGGCCATCCTCGAGACCCGCAAGGAACTCGACAAGGCCGGCCGTCGCAAGGAACTGGAAAGCCTGCTGCAGGAGTTCCACATCAGCCACATCCGCGACAACCTGGGCATGAGCCTGTCCGGCGGCGAGCGCCGTCGCGTGGAAATCGCCCGTGCCCTGGCCACCAACCCGAAATTCATCCTCCTCGATGAACCCTTCGCCGGTGTGGACCCGATTTCGGTCGGCGACATCAAGCAGATCATTCACCACCTCAAGGCCAAAGGCATTGGCGTGCTGATCACGGACCACAACGTTCGTGAAACCCTGGATATCTGTGAAACCGCCTATATCGTCAATGACGGCCAACTGATCGCCGAAGGCGACGCAGAGACAATCCTGGCCAACGACCTGGTCAAGGAAGTGTATCTGGGCCATGAGTTCCGCCTGTAAACGCTGAGCCGTGCCCAGGCATCTGCCCGGGCACCCGGCCAGCCACTCACCAGCGCCTCGTGCCGACGAGCGTGGTCAGCCCCCGACAAGGGCAGCGCAGCAACACAAATTTATAGTTTTTTATTGTTACAGCGCTCTAGGCAAACCCTTTAGTTTCAGGCATATAATTTGCTTAAGTTTGGCGCCCCGGCGCCCTGTAGTGGATGGCGCATGTGCGCCGGCGAATAAGGTGTTAAGCCCCTGCCATGAAACCATCGCTAGTCTTGAGAATGGGCCAGCAGCTGACGATGACACCGCAGCTGCAACAGGCCATCCGCCTGCTCCAATTGTCGACCCTGGACCTGCAACAGGAAATCCAGGAGGCCCTGGAGTCCAATCCGATGCTCGAACGCCAGGAAGAAGGCGACGACTTCGACAATTCCGACCCCTTGGCCGACAACGCCGAACAAAAGCCCAACACTGACATCCAGGAGCCCTCCTACCAGGAAAGCGCCCCGACGGTTGATAACCTCGATGAGGGTGACTGGAACGAGCGTATTCCCAACGAACTCCCCGTCGACACCGCGTGGGAAGACGTTTACCAGACCAGCGCCAGCAGCCTGCCCAGCAATGATGATGACGAGTGGGACTTCACCACCCGCACCTCGGCCGGCGAAAGCCTGCAGAGCCACTTGCTGTGGCAACTGAACCTGGCCCCGATGTCCGACACCGATCGCCTGATCGCCGTGACCCTGATCGACTGCATCAACAATCAGGGCTACCTGGACGAAACCCTCGAGGAAATCCTCGAAGCCTTCGACCCGGAACTGGACATCGAGCTGGACGAAATCGAAGCCGTCCTGCATCGCATCCAGCAATTCGAGCCTGCCGGCATCGGCGCCCGCAACCTGGGCGAATGCCTGCTGCTGCAATTGCGCCAGCTGCCTGCCAAGACCCCTTGGCTGGCCGAGGCCAAGCGCCTGGTCACCGATTACATCGACCTGCTTGGCAGCCGCGACTACAGCCAGTTGATGCGTCGCATGAAGCTCAAGGAAGACGAACTGCGCCAGGTCATCGAGCTGGTTCAGAGCCTCAACCCTCGCCCGGGCTCGCAGATCGAGTCCACAGAAGCCGAGTATGTCGTTCCTGACGTCATCGTGCGCAAGGACAACGAGCGCTGGCTGGTCGAGCTCAATCAGGAGTCGGTGCCACGACTGCGGGTCAATGCCCAGTACGCCGGTTTCGTGCGCCGCGCCGACACCAGCGCCGACAATACCTTCATGCGCAATCAGTTGCAGGAGGCCCGCTGGTTCATCAAGAGCCTGCAAAGCCGCAATGAAACCCTGATGAAGGTTGCCACCCAGATCGTCGAGCATCAGCGCGGGTTCCTCGAATATGGCGACGAAGCCATGAAGCCGCTGGTCCTGCATGACATCGCCGAAGCGGTCGGCATGCATGAATCGACGATTTCACGGGTGACCACCCAGAAGTTCATGCACACCCCCCGGGGCATTTATGAACTGAAGTACTTTTTTTCCAGCCACGTAAGCACCTCCGAAGGCGGCGAATGCTCGTCTACGGCGATCCGGGCGATCATCAAAAAACTGGTTGCAGCGGAAAATCAGAAAAAGCCGTTGAGTGACAGCAAGATCGCTGGTTTACTGGAGGCACAAGGCATTCAGGTGGCTCGCCGCACCGTCGCCAAGTACCGCGAATCCCTCGGGATCGCGCCTTCGAGCGAACGCAAGCGGTTGATGTAGGGCCACGCCACAGCGTTCCAGTGGTAGATCATCTGATCTACCGCTTTATGCACTGGCAACGAAGGAGAAGCTGTATGCAAGTCAACATCAGTGGACACCAACTGGAAGTGACCGAACCTCTTCGCACCTACATCGGCGAAAAACTCGAACGATTGGAGCGACATTTCGACAAGATCACTAATGTGCAGGTCACGATGACCGTCGAAAAACTGAAGCAGAAAATCGAAGCCACGCTGCATATTCCCGGGAATGAAGTGGTCGCCAACGCGGAACATACCGATATGTATGCCGCGATCGACGCACTCACCGACAAGCTGGATAAACAACTCAAAAAGCATAAGGAAAAGACCCAGAGCCTCCTCCAGGGCGCAACCGGTCGTTAACACTCCCTACCCATGATCCGACTTGAAAGTATCCTGACCCCCGGCCGTTCCCTGGTGAACGTGCCGGGAGGCAGTAAAAAGAAAGCCCTCGAACAAATTGCCAATCTGATCGCCCGCGAAGTGCCGGCCCTGGAGATGCAAGATGTCTTCGAGGCATTGATCGCCCGTGAAAAACTCGGCTCCACCGGGTTTGGCAATGGCATCGCCATTCCACATTGCCGCCTCAAGGGCTGTGTTTCGCCCATCAGTGCATTGATGCACCTGGACGCCCCTATCGATTTCGACGCCATCGATGGCGCGCCGGTCGACCTGCTGTTCGTGCTGCTGGTCCCGGAAGCCGCCACCGATGCGCACCTTGAGCTGCTGCGACAAATCGCCAGCATGCTCGACCGCAAGGAAGTGCGCGAAAAGCTGCGTAGTGCTGCAAGCAACGAAGCCCTGTATCAGGTTGTCCTGGACGAGCAAAACGGTCAGTAATCATGCGCTTGATCATCGTCAGTGGCCGTTCCGGCTCAGGTAAAAGTACCGCCCTCAACGTTCTTGAGGACAACGGCTACTACTGCATCGACAACCTGCCTGCCGGTCTGCTGCCGGAGCTGGCAGAACGCGCCTTGATTCATACCGAGCTGTTGCAGCCGCTGGTCGCCGTTTCCATTGATGCGCGCAACCTGCCAAGCCACCTGTCACGCTTCCCCGAGCTGCTCGAGGAAGTCCGTGCCCGCCACATCCAGTGCGATGTGCTGTATCTGGACGCCGACGAAGAAACCCTGCTCAAGCGTTTCTCGGAAACCCGCCGACGTCACCCCCTGAGCAACGCCAACCGCTCGCTGGCCGAAGCCATCAACGTTGAGAGCGTCCTGCTCGGGCCGATTGCCGACCTTGCCGATCTCAAGATCAACACCACCAGCCTGAACCTGTATCAACTGCGCGACGCCATCAAACTGCGCCTGTTGAATCAGCCTGAGCCCGGGACTGCGTTCCTGGTGGAATCCTTCGGCTTCAAGCGTGGCATGCCGGTGGACGCCGACCTGGTGTTCGATGTGCGCTGCCTGCCCAATCCTTACTGGAAACCGGAGTTGCGCGAGCAGTCCGGGCTCGATCAACCGGTTGCCGAATACCTGGCGGCACAGCCGGATGTCGAAGAGATGTTCCAGGACATTTCCACATACCTGCTAAAGTGGCTGCCTCGTTTTGCCGCCAGCAACCGCGCCTACGTCACCATTGCCATTGGCTGCACTGGCGGACATCACCGTTCCGTCTACCTGACCGAGCGTCTGGGGCAGACGCTGCAACAATCCCTGAAGAACGTCCAGGTCCGCCACCGCGACCTCAGCTAAAGGATTCACATCGCGATGCCTGCTCTGGAAATCGAAATCATCAACAAGCTGGGTCTGCATGCCCGGGCATCTGCAAAATTCGTCGGGGTCGCCGGCCAGTTCAAGGAATGCACGATCAGGGTAGGACGCACACCCGAATCAACGGTAGATGGCAAAAGCATCATGGCGATGATGATGCTGGCTGCCGGCAAGGGCACCAAAATCCATCTGAGCACGGAAGGCGAGCAGGAAAAGGAAGCGATGGAAGCGCTGGTAACCCTGATCAATAACTACTTCGACGAAGGCGAATAAACCTCAAAAGATCGCAGCCTTCGGCAGCTCCTGCATTGGGTTCGTGCAGGAGCTGCCGAAGGCTGCGATCTTTTGATCCACAAAAAAAGGCGCGCCACCCGGATGGGTGGCGCGCCTTTTTTGTGCAGCGTTCGCAGGCTAGCTACCCGCCACCGTCATCCGCTCGATCAGCACGGAGCCCGTGCGAATATTGCTGCGCAGTTCCAGGTCGTTACCCACGGCAACGATCTGTTTAAACATATCGCGCATGTTCCCGGCGATGGTCACTTCCTGCACCGCGAACTGGATTTCGCCGTTCTCGACCCAGTAACCCGCCGCACCACGGGAGTAATCGCCGGTGACCATGTTGAGGCCCTGCCCCATCAATTCAGTCACCAGCAAGCCACGCCCCATGCGCCGCAGCAAGGCAGCCTGGTCTTCGTCACCATGGGTGACGAACAGGTTATGCACGCCACCGGCATTGGCCGTGCTCGGCATGCCGAGCTTGCGACCGGAATAGGTACCGAGGATGTACGACACCAACTCGCCCTTTTCGACGAACGGCTTGGCGTAGGTTGCCAAACCATCACCGTCGAACGCTGCGCTGCCCATGGCACGCATCAGATGTGGACGCTCGTCAATGGTCAGCCACTCCGGAAACAGCTTCTGACCGAGAGTGCCCTCAAGGAACGAAGACTTGCGATACAGACTGCCGCCGGAGATCGCCGACAGGAAACTGCCGAACAGCCCCCCGGCCAACTCGGCGGAAAACAGCACCGGCACCTCGCAAGTCGGCACCGGACGCGCGCCCAGACGGCTCGCCGCCCGTTGCGCGGCGCGCTGACCGATACTCACCGGGTCGGCGAGCAGATTGCCCTGGCGGTTCACGTCATACCAGTAATCGCGTTGCATCTGGCCATCGGCCTCGGCGATCATCACGCAGCTCAGGCTGTGACGAGTCGAGGCGTAACCGCCGATAAACCCGTGGCTATTGCCATAAACACGGCAGCCCTGATGGGTACTGAGGGTGGTGCCGTCGGCGTTCTTGATCCGGCTGTCGGCGGCAAACGCCGCGGCTTCGCAGGCCAGGGCCTGTTCGATGGCTTGTTCTGGCGTGATGTCCCATTGGTGGAACAGGTCGAAATCCTGAATATCCCGCGCCATCAGCGCGGCATCCGCCAAGCCCGAAGCTTCGTCTTCCGAAGTGTGTTTGGCGATGGCCAGTGCAGCGGCGACGGTTTCGCGAATCGCGTCAGGGCCGCTGGCCGAAGTGCTGGCCGAGCCTTTGCGCTGACCGACGTACAGGGTGATGCCGAAACCCTGGTCGCGGTTGAATTCAACGGTTTCGACCTCACGCTGGCGCACCGAAGTCGACAAACCCTGCTCCAGCGACACCGCCACTTCACAGGCGCTGGCCCCTTGGCGCCTGGCTTCAGCGATGATCTGCTCGACTTGTTCCTGCAGTGCCGGCAACGCTTGTGGGCCGACGTTTTCAACTGCACTCATGCTGTTCTCCACTCAAATTCTGCTTTCGGTAACGGTCATCGAGCGACCGGGCCGGACAAGCGGCCCCCGACTGGTTATCATGGCGGCGATTCTTTGCGGACGGCCACCATGGTTGATTCTTACGACGACTCCCTCGATACGGGAGAAAAAAGCAAATCCCAGGTCAAACGCGAGCTGCATGCTCTGGTTGACCTTGGCGAGCGCCTTACAACACTCAAGCCTGACTTGCTGGCAAAACTGCCCTTGACCGACGGAATGCGTCGGGCTTTGGCCGATGCGCCCAAGCACACCGCGAATATCGCGCGCAAACGGCACCTTCAGTTCATCGGCAAACTGATGCGCGATCAGGACACTGCCGCCATTCTGGTTCTGCTCGATCAACTCGATGCCTCCACCCGTCAATACAACGAACGCTTCCATAACCTGGAGCGCTGGCGCGATCGTCTGATCGCCGGCGACGATGCCGTTCTGGAAAAATTCGTCGTCGACTACCCGGACGCGGACCGCCAGCAATTGCGTTCCCTGATCCGTCAGGCCCAGCATGAGCTTGCGCAAAACAAGCCTCCTGCTTCCAGCCGTAAAATCTTCAAGTACATCCGTGAGCTGGACGAGACTCAACGCGGTCTGCGTTAATTCATCGAGCCCCTGTAGGAGCTGCCGCAGGCTGCGATCTTTTGATCTTGAAAAAGCAAAGATCGCAGCCTGCGGCAGCTCCTACAAAGGCGGTGTATCTCCTTACGACCCCGTGCCACCCACGGTGATCGCATCAATCTTCAGCGTTGGCTGGCCGACACCCACCGGCACCGACTGCCCATCCTTGCCACACGTCCCCACGCCGCTGTCCAGCGCCAGATCATTACCGACCATCGACACCTTGCTCATGGCTTCCGGCCCGTTGCCGATCAGGGTTGCGCCCTTGACCGGAGCGGTGATCTTGCCGTCCTCGATCAGGTACGCCTCGCTGGTGGAGAACACGAATTTGCCGCTGGTGATGTCCACCTGACCGCCACCGAGGTTGGCGCAGTAGATGCCGCGCTTCACCGAGGCGATGATTTCCGCCGGATCGCTTTCGCCAGCGAGCATGTAGGTGTTGGTCATGCGCGGCATCGGCAGGTGCGCGTAGGATTCGCGACGACCGTTACCGGTGCGCGCCACGCCCATCAGGCGGGCGTTGAGCTTGTCCTGCATGTAGCCCTTGAGTACGCCGTTTTCGATCAGCGTGGTGCACTCGGTCGGCGTGCCTTCGTCGTCGACGCTCAACGAGCCACGGCGACCGGCCAGGGTGCCGTCATCGACAATGGTGCACAGTTTCGACGCAACCATCTCGCCCATGCGCCCGCTGTAAGCCGAACTGCCCTTGCGGTTGAAGTCGCCTTCCAGACCGTGACCGACCGCTTCGTGCAACAGCACGCCGGACCAGCCTGAGCCGAGCACCACCGGCAAGGTACCGGCCGGTGCCGGAATGGCTTCGAGGTTGACCAGCGCCTGGCGCAACGCTTCACGGGCATAGCCCATGGCGCGGTCTTCGCCGAGGAAATAACGGTAATCGGTCCGACCGCCACCACCATGGCCGCCGCGCTCGCGGCGACCGTTCTGCTCGACGATCACGCTGACATTGAAACGCACCAGCGGGCGCACATCCGCCGCCAGACCGCCGTCAGTGGAGGCCACCAGAATCCGTTCCCAGACACCGGCCATGCTCACGGTGACTTGCTGGATGCGCGGGTCGAGGGCGCGGGTCGCGGCATCGATTCGCTTGAGCAAATCGACTTTCTCGGCACGAGTCAGCACTTCCAGGGGATTATCCGGCGCATACAACTGCGCGACATCCTGGCTGCTGAATGCCTGTACGGTGCCGTGCTGCCCTGCCCGGGAAATCGAACGGGCAGCACGCGCCGCCGCGCCAAGGGCTTCCAGGGTGATGGCATTGCTGTAGGCAAATCCGGTTTTTTCACCCGATTGCGCGCGCACGCCCACACCCTGGTCAAGGTTGAAGCTGCCTTCCTTGACGATGCCGTCTTCCAGCGCCCAGGACTCGGAGATCTGCCCCTGGAAATACAGGTCGGCCGCATCGATGCCCGGCCCGGCCAGATCGCCGAGCACGCCTTGCAGGCTCTCGATCGTGACGCCACCGGGCGCCAGCAGGTGTTCACTGACTGAGGACAACAACTCGCTCATATGCTTTACGCCTTAAATTCGTCGTTCTGATGCAGGTCGCTGGGCGCCCTGCGAGAAAAAGCGCCGGTGACTGGACACCGGCATCCGCGCCCGGATGGACGCCTGTTCGCTGCTGTCGCGTTCGGCCAGCAGCACGGCCTCGCCTTGATCCTGTTGTGCCAGCACACGCCCCCACGGGTCGACGATGGCGGCATGCCCAAAGGTTTCCCGCGGCCCCGGATGCTTCCCGCCCTGGGCAGCCGCGAGCACGTAACATTGCGTTTCGATGGCTCGCGCACGAATCAGCACATCCCAATGCGCCGCGCCGGTCACCGCCGTGAAGGCCGAAGGGGCGGTAATCAGCTCCGCGCCGGCTGCGCGCAATTCGCTGTACAGTTCCGGGAAGCGCAAGTCGTAACAGACCGTCAGGCCAACCCGGCCGACAGGCGTGTCCGCCACGACCACCCCGTTGCCATAAGCATAGTCATCGGATTCACGATAACGGCCGCGATTGTCCGCCACGTCGACGTCGAACAGGTGCAGCTTGTCGTAGCGCGCCACCGTTTCGCCCTGATCATCGACCAGCAATGAACAGGCATGCACCTTGGCCGTCGGTTGATCCACCGGCGGCAACGGCAATGTGCCGGCCACAATCCATAACTTGAGGTCGCGCGCGGTCTGTTTCAACCATGGCAGGATCGGGCCTTCGCCCAGTGCTTCGGCGCGCCCGATGTCGGCAATGTCGCGCCGGCCCATGGCGGCGAAGTTTTCCGGCAATACGGCCAGTTTCGCGCCACCGGCGGCCGCTTGCTCGAGCAGCCGACGGGCCTGGGCCAGATTGGCCGGCACATCGCTCTGGCTGACCATTTGAATCACCGCTACAGACATGGCGCACTCCTGGAATCGTATGCGGCCATGCTACTCCATAGGCTTGCCGAGCGCCTTTTCAAAAGGATCTCAAAAAGCCTTGTCGAAGGTAATCTTCGGTTCTTTCCACGGTCCTTTGACGGTGTACTTCACACTGGCGAAACGGGCGACCCGGTCACCGATCAGCTTGTCGATCAGGAACAGCGCTCCACCGACCGCGGGTGCGCCGACGATCAGCGCGGCAATCGGCAGGTTATTGGTCACAGGCAAGGTCACCATCAGTTTCGCATCGATCTGATCGGCCACCATGTTCAGGGTGCCGTCGAGTTCGATTGTGCTCGACGGCCCCGTCAGCCGGATCGGCTCACGGGTGACATACACGCCATTGGTCCCGACCAGCAGCCCTTTGACCCGGTCATAACTCAGGCCCTTGCCGAACAGGTCGGAGAAGTCCAGGCGCAGGCGCCGGCCGATGGAGTTGAAGTTGAGCAAGCCAAATACCCGCAACGCCTGGGCACTGCCCTCAACCTCGACGAACTGGCCCTGATTGAGCGTCGCATCGAGCGAGCCGGAGAAACGCTTGGTCGCCACCCAGGCCGGCGAGCCGGGCCAGCGGCCATCAACGTCCATATAGAAATCCTTGCTGGTGACGCTCGGCGCAAACCCCCAGCCCTTGAGCACATCGGCCAGGTTCTTGCCGCTGATGCGGCCCTTGTACCAGCTGTTGCTGGCGCCAGGCACGCCTTCCCAGCCACCACTGCCCACCAACAGCATGCCCTTGAGGCCCAGGTCCAGGGAGTTGAACACGATGCCCTTGGGCGTCGGACGAATCTTCAGCGACCAGCCACCCACCAGATCCTGGCCCTGGAATAGCTGATTGATGGTGATGTCCATCGCGGGGATTTTCGTCGGGTCCACCGACGCCAGCGGATCCGGCGAGTTTTCATCGGCCAGCACGGTCGGGTCCGGCGCGGGCAGACGCACGGTTTGCAGATTGATCGTGATTGGCGCGGCCTTCAAATCGGGAAGATTGGCGCTGCCCTTGATCTGCTGGCTGTCCAGTTGCAACGCCCAGGCGGAAGGCTTGCGCGCCAGCTGGATCGAGGCCTGATCAAGGGTGGTGCCGATACCGCTGAGCTTGCCGACCTGGAAATCCGCGCCGCTGAGCAGTTGCCTGGCGCTGCCGCCTGGGTCCTGTCCGGCGTATCTGTCCACCAGGTCCTTCCACGGACCAACGTCCAGCTCCGACAACACGCCCCGTATCCGCAGGCCTTTGGTGTCCGGCAACACGGCCTCGCCGCCACCGAGGAACAAGTCCCCGCGACCATCGGCGAAATTGCTGGCCGGAGCCGCGAACGTGAAACTCGCCAGGTCCCCGTAGTTGGCCCAATAACGCCGCTCGTCGCCCTGCAAAGTCATGCGCAACGTCGTGTCGCGCCCAGCCTCGGAGGTCATGCCGAACGGCGCTGGCAAATCGACGGCCACGCCCCTGAGACTGGAATTGACCATCAACTGGCTATTGGCGCCGTCCAGGGTCAGTTGCAGTTGATACGGGATCACGCCGCTCACCGGCAGAGGCTGGGTCACCTTCAGCCAGTCGGTCAGTTTCTTGACCTCGACCTGCCCTGACGCGGCCACCCGGGTATTGAGTTTGCCCGGGCTGCCATCGGCAAAAATCTGTGCGGTGACCGGCTTGTCGAACGCCCGGGCACTGATGCTGTGCCCGCTCAGGCCTTTGCCACTGTCGAAACGGAAATCACCTTTGAGCTGGGTCAGCTCCAGCGCAGGTTCGGCCAGTTTCAAGCGAGCCTTGGCGGTCTTGAAGTCGACGAGGATCTTCGGCTCCTCGCCTCTTGCCAGGGGAATATCCAGCTTCAACTTGCCTTGCAGGTCCCCCTCGCCCTCCCAGCCGGCAAAGGTTGCCCCGGTGCCGATAGGCGCTTCCTGGAGGATTTTCAGTCCATCGCCCAACCCGCCGGCAAATCCTCCATCGAGGAACAAATGAGAGTTCTGCCCGGCCGGCACATGGGGAATGTTGACGTAGATATCGTTGACCTGCGTATCGAGCAACTGGCCCTTGCTGGCCAGAATCCGCACGCCGCTGTCTTCGACAAACACATCACCGCTGACCTTGCTGACATGGGGCCAGCCCGGCTGAAAGGCCAGTTCGGCATCGTGGACCTTGAAGAACAGGCTGATGCTGCGATCGACGTCCGCGGCACCATGGCTGAGCGACCCTTGATACTGGAAGAAGCCTTGATCCACCGCGCCCTTGAGAATCGCCGTGCGCAGCCATTCATCCAGCGCAGGGCCGAGGACTGCCGGCAGGTACTTGGCGGTGTAGCGACCGTCACCGTCCACCATGCCGACCCGCAGGTCCATGTAGTCTTCCTGAGTGCTGTCGAAGTGCAGGCGAATCAGGAAGTCGCCGGCGATCTTGCCTTCCTCGCCCAGCACTTTCAGATATGGCGCGATCAGGGTGAAACCTTCTTTATCGAGTTTCCAGGTCAGCCGCGCATTGGCCTGAATGTACTGCCATGGCTTGGCGAAAATCGGGTCCAGGTGCAGCATGAAATCCTTGCTGTCCATGCGCAACTCGCCTTGCCCCAGGTCACCGCTGATGCTGCCGCTGACATTGCGCGCCGCCGGTGCGCCGTGATAAGCGTCGAAGCCGACCTGGTCGAGGTTGGCGGCAAACCCGAACTTGCTGTCGTCGATGGCATTGGGGCGGAAGTCGACCAGCACGTTACGCAGGCCACCCGTGACTTTCAATCGATCGACAACCGTGGCAAAACCTTCTGGCAACGGCGCCAGGGCGTTTAGCAGCGGGGTCAGCGGAGTGAGATCAACCCGGTCGGCTTGCAGGTGCCAGAGCTCTTGGGTTTTATCAGTGGCGGCGCTTTGCGTGAGCTGCAAATGCGTTTCCCAGCGGGTCTCGCCGAGGCTCATTGCCAGGGAGTCCAGAGTCACCGACGCGCCTTTGGCACTGCGCTGGAAGTAGCCATTGAGCGCCAGGTTGTTGATCTGGACTGGCTTGCGCTCGCCGTACGCGCCCTTGAGTTGTGGCGCGTTCAGGCGCACTGCAGCGCTTTGCAAGGTGCCTTTGCCCCAGCTCGCCCACAACTCGCCGCCGGCCTTGATCTCGGAAAAAGTCCACTCTTGGGTCACTCGCTCGGGCAACCACTTCGACCAGTCGCTTTGCGGAAGGCTCAGGTAGACCTCGGCTTCACCGTCCTTCCATTGACTGGCTCGAATACGGGTACGCAGGCTCATGGCCACCGGTTGCCCGTCGGGCAGGGTCAGTCGTGCGTCGAGCCGCTGCCGTGACACCCCGGTTTTCAGGTTCAGGCCGACATAAGTCAGGGTCAGAGGCGACTGGCCAAACGGCTGCAAGGTCACCTGACTGTCGAGCACCGACAGTTGCTGGATCATCTGCATGCGATTGAAAAGTTGTTCCGGATCGGTGGCCTGGTCTTGCTGCACCGGCAAACCTTCCAGCGCCCATTGACCGTCGTCGCCCTCCTTTAGGTTGATCTTCAGCCCGCTCAGTTCCAGATGAGCGATGCGTACCTGACGAGCCAGCAGGCTGGCCCAAAGATCCGGTACGGCACGCACCTGGTCCAGGTGCAAGGCATTGGCGCCCTCGCCGACCGTCACATCGTGCGCCATCAATATAGGGGCGAATCCACTCCAGTTGCCTTCGAGCTCGCCGATCTGCAACGGCATGCCCAAGGCATCGCTGGCTTTGGTTTCGATGTCGGCACGGTACTCGGCGACTAACGGCGTCAGCTCCCGGCCAAGGCTGACGTAGAGCGCCATCAACACCAAAACCAACGCGCACAGGCCCAGACCCCAGCGGGTCAGTGCGGCCAAAATGCGTGTCAGACGGTCCATGTCAGATGGCCCCCATGGCAAAGGTTTTGCAAAAAGCTGAGGCCAGCCATTCTTGAACAATCAAAACGAAATGCTTCAGAGCAGCACCACGTCGTATTGTTCCTGGGAATACATGGTTTCGACCTGAAAGCGGATGGTGCGCCCGATAAATCCTTCCAGTTCGGCAACGTTACCCGACTCTTCGTCGAGCAGGCGGTCCACCACTTTCTGGTTCGCCAATACACGATAGCCTTCCGCCTGATAGGCGCGAGCCTCACGCAGGATTTCACGGAAGATTTCGTAGCAAACGGTTTCCGGGGTCTTGAGCTTGCCCCGTCCCTGACAGGCATTGCACGGCTCGCACAACACTTGCTCAAGGCTTTCGCGGGTGCGCTTGCGGGTCATCTGCACCAGGCCCAGCTCGGTGATACCGATGATGTTGGTCTTGGCGTGATCGCGCTCCAATTGCTTTTCGAGGGTGCGCAACACCTGACGCTGGTGTTCTTCATCTTCCATGTCGATGAAGTCGATGATGATGATTCCGCCCAGGTTACGCAGGCGCAATTGACGGGCGATGGCCGTCGCGGCTTCGAGGTTGGTCTTGAAGATGGTCTCTTCGAGGTTGCGATGGCCGACGAACGCCCCGGTATTGACGTCGATGGTGCTCATGGCTTCCGCCGGATCGACCACCAGATAGCCGCCGGACTTGAGCGGGACCTTGCGTTCGAGGGCCTTCTGGATTTCGTCTTCGACGCCATACAGGTCGAAAATCGGCCGCTCACCCGGGTAATGCTCCAGGCGGTCAGCAATCTCGGGCATCAGTTCGGCGACGAATTGCGTGGTTTTCTGAAAGGTTTCCCGAGAGTCGATGCGGATCTTCTCGATTTTCGGGCTCACCAGGTCACGCAGGGTGCGCAGCGCCAGACCGAGGTCTTCGTAGATCACGCTAGGCGCGCTGATGGTTTTGATCTGGGCGTTGATCTGATCCCAGAGACGGCGCAGGTAGCGGATGTCCATGAGGATTTCATCGGCGCCGGCTCCTTCGGCTGCGGTGCGCAAGATGAAACCGCCGGCCTCCTTTATCCCTTCCTTGGCCACGCAGTCGGTGACCACCTGCTTGAGGCGTTCGCGCTCGGCTTCGTCTTCGATCTTCAGGGAAATGCCGACGTGAGCGGTGCGCGGCATGTATACCAGGTAACGCGAAGGGATCGAAAGCTGGGTGGTCAGGCGTGCGCCCTTGGAGCCGATCGGGTCCTTGGTCACCTGCACCACCAGGCTCTGGCCTTCGTGCACCAGTGCACTGATGCTCTCGACCGCCGGGCCTTCGCGCAGGGAAATTTCCGACGCATGAATGAATGCTGCACGGTCCAGGCCGATATCGACGAATGCCGCTTGCATCCCCGGCAATACCCGCACGACCTTGCCTTTATAGATGTTCCCGACGATCCCGCGCTTTTGCGTGCGCTCGACATGGACCTCTTGCAGGACACCGTTTTCGACCACCGCCACGCGCGACTCCATCGGCGTGATGTTGATCAGGATCTCTTCACTCATGGCAGGGTCTCGTTCAGGCATGTTCACGATAATGGCCGCATCTGTTCAGGAAGACGCTTAAAGCGCGTTCCGGGGTTGCCAACAGGGTATGCCGAAATGGCCGAGCAGTTCCGCGGTTTCGCAAAGCGGCAGTCCGACCACCGCTGAATAACTTCCATCGAGCCCGGCGACAAACACCGCACCCAGTCCTTGAATGCCATAACCGCCCGCCTTGTCCCGTGGTTCGCCGCTGGCCCAGTAGGCCACGGCTTCTTCACGACTGATATCCCGAAAACGCACGCGACTGGTGACAACCCGGGATTCGCAACGTTCGCCATCGAGCACGGCAATCGCGGTCAGGACTTCATGCTCGCACCCTGACAACATCATCAGCATGGCGCACGCATCCGCTTGATCAACCGGTTTACCGAGAATTTTTCCATCGAGCACCACGGCGGTATCGGCGCCGAGCACGCAGAACGGTTCTTCGAACACAGCGCCGCCGCGTCCGGCCTCGGCCTTGCCGCGCGCCAGGCGCTCGACATAAGCCGATGGGGATTCTTGAGCTAAAGGAGTTTCATCGATGTCCGCGCTGACGGCGCAGAACGGAACGCCGATCTGCGTAAGCAATTCACGTCGACGCGGCGAACCAGAGGCGAGGTACAACCGTTTCATCAAGACCTCTCCCTGTCCAATGCCTAAGCGAATTAATTGATTTTGTAGCGTCGACGCAGTCCGCGCAAACCGAAACTGATCCAGGGCCAGAGCAGCGCACTGACCAGTGCCGGCAGCACCAGCGCCAGCGTCGGCTGACGATTGCCGGTCAAGGCACTGAGCCACAGTTGTACGAGCTGGGCGAGGCCGAAGATCACCAGGATCACCAGGCTCTGCTGCCACATCGGAAACATCCGCAGGCGTTGTTGCAGCGCCAGCACCAGATAGGTGATGAGGGTCAGGATCAAGGCGTTCTGCCCCAGGAGCGTGCCGTAGAGCACGTCTTCAGCCAGCCCCAGGCAAAACGCCGTCACCATCCCGACGGTCTGCGGCAGGTTCAACGCCCAGAATGCCAGCAACAAGGCCAGCCACAGCGGGCGCAGGATTTCCATGAATTGCGGCAGAGGCGAAACGCTCAACAGCAGACCGACGGCGAACGTCAACCAGACTATCCAGCCGTTTCGGGATGCTTTTACACCGCCCATTATTCTCTCCCCACTGGAGTGGCCGGCGCGGAGACTGGCGGTTTGGCGGCAGGCTTCGCGGCAGCGGGTTGCGCCGCCGGCGGTTTAGCCGCAGCAGGATGCGAGGCTGCGGGCTTGGCCGGCGTGGTGGCTGGCTTGGCCGGGGCAGTGGCCGCAGGCGCCGCCGTGGCAGGAATCGCCGGTGCGGCAGCCGGTGCAGCCGGTACCGCGGGGCTGACCAGCTTCGGAACCGTCGCCGGAATGGTCGGCCCGCCGCCCTGTGCATCCAGGCTTTCCTGGGCCTGGGCGGCAGCGTTGACGCGCTCTTCGGCAGTCCGGTTGTCGCTGAACACCAGCAGCAGGTAACGGCTACGGTTCAAGGCGGCGGTCGGAACGGCGCGGACAATGGCAAACGGCTGGCCGGAATCGTGAATCACTTCCTTGACCGTCGCCACCGGATAACCGGCCGGGAAACGCTGACCAAGGCCGGAGCTGACCAGCAAGTCGCCTTCCTTGATGTCGGCGGTATCGGCCACATGCCGCAACTCCAGACGCTCCGGGTTGCCGGTGCCGCTGGCAATCGCCCGCAAACCGTTACGGTTCACCTGCACCGGAATGCTGTGGGTGGTATCGGTCAGCAGCAAGACACGGGACGTGTAGGGCATCAACTCGACCACCTGGCCCATCAGGCCACGGGCATCGAGTACCGGCTGACCAAGGACCACGCCGTCGCGCTCACCTTTATTGATGATGATGCGATGGGTGAAGGGATTGGGGTCCATGCCGATCAACTCGGCCACTTCGACCTTCTCGTTGACCAGGGCCGAAGAGTTGAGCAACTCGCGCAGCCGAACGTTCTGCTCGGTCAGGGCGGCCAGCTTCTGCATGCGCCCCTGCAACAGCAGGTTCTCGGTCTTGAGTTTTTCGTTTTCGGCGACGAGTTCGGTCCGGCTGCCAAACTGACTGGCAACGCCTTCCCACAGTCGTCCGGGCAGGTCGGTGATCCAGTAGGCGTCCATCAGCACCAGCGACATCTGGCTGCGTGCAGGCTTGAGCAGACTGAAACGGGCATCGACCACCATCAGCGTGACCGATAGCACGACCAGCACCAACAGGCGCACGCCCAGTGAAGGGCCCTTGGTGAAAAGCGGTTTAATAAGCCGCTCCTCCCAGGCAAATGTTCTGTTTATTCATACGGCAGCAATCCGGCCTGGATGCAGACTGACAGAAGATAAACGCGAACAGGCAGCACTGCAAAGTGCCGCCTGCGCGCTCAACAGCATAGAGGCAATCCGGCGACTTATTCGCTGGAAAGCAGGTCCATGGTGTGTTTATCCATCATTTCCAATGCACGGCCACCGCCGCGAGCAACGCAGGTCAGCGGGTCTTCGGCGACGATCACCGGCAGACCAGTCTCCTGGGCCAGCAATTTGTCCAGGTCACGCAACAAGGCGCCACCACCGGTCAGTACCAGGCCACGCTCGGCGATATCGGAAGCCAGTTCCGGAGGCGATTGCTCCAGGGCGCTTTTCACGGCCTGAACGATGGTAGCCAGGGACTCTTGCAGAGCTTCCAGCACTTCGTTGGAGTTCAGGGTGAATGCCCGTGGAACGCCTTCGGCCAGGTTACGGCCACGAACGTCGACTTCGCGAACTTCGCCGCCCGGGTAGGCCGTACCGATTTCCTGCTTGATGCGCTCGGCGGTGGATTCGCCGATCAGGCTGCCGTAGTTGCGACGCACGTAGGTGATGATCGCTTCGTCGAAGCGGTCGCCGCCTACACGTACGGATTCGGCGTAAACCACACCATTGAGGGAGATCAGCGCGATTTCAGTGGTACCGCCACCGATATCCACGACCATCGAGCCGCGAGCTTCTTCTACCGGCAGGCCGGCACCGATCGCAGCGGCCATTGGCTCTTCGATCAGAAACACTTCACGGGCACCGGCACCGAGGGCCGATTCACGGATTGCACGACGCTCAACCTGGGTGGATTTGCATGGAACGCAGATCAACACGCGAGGGCTAGGCTGCAGGAAGCTGTTTTCGTGAACCTTGTTGATGAAGTACTGCAGCATTTTTTCGCACACGCTGAAGTCGGCGATCACGCCGTCCTTCATCGGACGAATGGCAGCAATGTTGCCCGGAGTACGGCCCAGCATGCGCTTGGCTTCGGTGCCGACAGCAACGACACTTTTCTGGTTACCGTGTGTCCGAATGGCCACAACCGATGGCTCATTCAGGACGATACCGCGCTCGCGCACGTAAATAAGGGTGTTGGCAGTGCCCAGGTCAATGGAGAGATCGCTGGAAAACATGCCACGCAGTTTCTTGAACATGGGAAAGGGACCCTAGGCAACGCGTGGGTAAAAAAGTGCGGCAAACTCTAACAACGACAGGGATTTTGGGCAAGGCGCCAATATGTTAAATTGGCCGCTTTTCTGTGCACCAAGCCCCACAATCGCGGCCTTATGACCGTAGAAGTGCGGTAGTGTTCCGACAATCTAACACACGGACGCCGTCCGTTTTGTTTTCCACTGGAGAATCCCAATGGCGCTTGAACGCTCCGACGTGGAAAAAATCGCTCATCTGGCCTGCCTTGGCCTCAATGATGCCGATCTTCCACACATCACTTCGGCCCTCAACAGCATTCTCGGGCTGGTCGACGAAATGCAGGCGGTCAATACCGACGGTATCGAACCGCTGGCCCACCCACTGGAAGCCAGCCAGCGCCTGCGCGCAGACGTCGTGACCGAGACCAATCACCGCGAGGCCTACCAGTCCATCGCACCAGCGGTCGAAAACGGCCTGTACCTGGTTCCGAAAGTCATCGACTAATAGGGAAAGAGCCTGCAATGCATCAATTGACTCTGGCCGAGATCGCCCGCGGACTCGCCGATAAAAAGTTTTCCTCCGAAGAGCTGACCAAGGTCCTGCTGGCGCGCATCGCCCAGCTCGATCCACAGCTCAACAGTTTCATCAGCCTCACCGAAGACTTGGCGCTGACGCAGGCGAAAGCCGCTGACGCCCGCCGGGCCAATGGTGAGAGCGGCGCCCTGCTCGGCGCGCCGATCGCCCACAAAGACCTGTTCTGCACCCAGGGCATTCGCACCAGCTGCGGCTCGAAGATGCTCGACAACTTTAAAGCACCGTACGATGCCACTGTCGTCGCCAAGCTGGCCGCTGCCGGGGCCGTGACCCTGGGCAAGACCAACATGGACGAATTCGCCATGGGTTCGGCCAACGAGTCGAGCTACTACGGCGCGGTGAAAAACCCGTGGAACCTGGAACACGTTCCGGGCGGTTCGTCCGGCGGCTCCGCTGCGGCGGTGGCCGCTCGTCTGTTGCCGGCGGCCACCGGCACCGACACTGGCGGTTCGATCCGTCAGCCGGCGGCCCTGACCAACCTCACCGGCCTGAAACCGACGTACGGTCGCGTTTCGCGCTGGGGCATGATCGCCTACGCCTCCAGCCTCGATCAGGGCGGCCCGATGGCACGCACCGCCGAAGACTGCGCTATTTTGTTGCAAGGTATGGCCGGCTTCGATCCGAACGACTCCACCAGCATCGATGAGCCCGTGCCGGACTACAGCGCCAGCCTCAACGGCTCGCTGCAAGGCCTGCGCATCGGCGTGCCGAAGGAATACTTCAGCGCCGGTCTCGACCCGCGCATCGCCGAGCTGATCCACAACAGCGTCAAGGAGCTGGAAAAGCTCGGCGCCGTGATCAAGGAAATCAGCCTGCCGAACATGCAGCACGCAATTCCTGCGTACTACGTGATCGCCCCGGCGGAAGCCTCGTCCAACCTGTCGCGTTTCGACGGCGTACGCTTCGGCTACCGCTGCGAAAACCCGGTCAACCTGATCGACCTGTACAAGCGCTCCCGTGGCGAAGGCTTCGGCCCGGAAGTACAGCGCCGGATCATGGTCGGTGCCTACGCGCTGTCCGCCGGTTACTACGACGCCTATTACCTGAAGGCGCAGAAGATCCGTCGCTTGATCAAGAACGACTTCATGGCGGCCTTCAATGAGGTCGACATCATCCTTGGCCCGACCACGCCGAACCCGGCCTGGAAGCTCGGCGCCAAGAACAGCGACCCGGTCGCTGCTTACCTGGAAGACGTCTACACCATCACCGCCAACCTCGCGGGCCTGCCTGGCCTGTCGATGCCGGCCGGTTTTGTCGACGGTCTGCCGGTTGGCGTGCAACTGCTCGCCCCGTATTTCCAGGAAGGTCGCCTGTTGAACGTTGCCCATCAGTATCAGTTGAACACTGACTGGCACACCCGCACCCCAACCGGCTTCTGAGGAGACACACATGCAATGGGAAGTCGTGATCGGGCTGGAGATTCACACCCAGCTCACCACCCGGTCGAAAATCTTTTCCGGTAGTTCCACCACCTTTGGCTCCGAGCCGAACACCCAGGCCAGCCTGGTAGACCTGGGCATGCCCGGCGTGCTGCCGGTGCTGAACCAGGAGGCGGTGCGCATGGCGGTGATGTTCGGTCTGGCGATTGACGCCGAGATTGGCCAGCACAACGTGTTCGCCCGTAAAAACTACTTCTACCCGGACCTGCCCAAGGGCTACCAGATCAGCCAGATGGAATTGCCGATCGTCGGCAAGGGTCACCTGGACATCGCCCTGGAAGACGGCACGGTCAAACGGGTCGGCATCACCCGCGCGCACCTGGAAGAAGACGCCGGCAAAAGCCTGCACGAAGAATTCAGCGGCGCCACCGGCATCGACCTGAACCGTGCCGGTACACCGCTGCTGGAAATCGTTTCCGAACCGGACATGCGCAGCGCCAAGGAAGCCGTGGCCTACGTCAAGGCGATCCACGCGCTGGTGCGTTACTTAGGGATTTGCGACGGCAACATGGCCGAAGGCTCGCTGCGTTGCGACTGCAACGTATCGATCCGTCCGAAAGGCCAGGTCGAATTCGGCACCCGCTGCGAGATCAAGAACGTCAACTCGTTCCGTTTCATCGAAAAGGCGATCAACAGCGAAATCCAGCGTCAGATCGAACTGATCGAAGACGGCGGCAAGGTGATCCAGCAGACCCGTCTGTACGATCCGAACAAGGACGAGACCCGTCCGATGCGCAGCAAAGAGGAAGCCAACGACTACCGTTACTTCCCCGATCCGGACCTGCTGCCGGTGGTCATCGAGAACTCGTTCCTCGACGACGTGCGCGCCACCCTGCCGGAATTGCCACCGCAGAAGCGCGAGCGCTTCCAGGAGCAGTTCGGTCTGTCGGTCTACGACGCCAGCGTGCTGGCCACCAGCCGCGAACAAGCCGATTACTTCGAGAAAGTCGCGAGCATCGGCGGCGACGCCAAACTGGCGGCCAACTGGGTGATGGTCGAGTTGGGCAGCCTGCTCAACAAGCAAGGCCTGGACATCGAACAGTCGCCGGTTTCCGCAGAGCTTCTGGGCGGCATGCTGCTGCGCATCAAGGACAACACCATCTCCGGCAAGATCGCCAAGGTGGTGTTTGAAGCGATGGCCAACGGCGAAGGCAGCGCGGACGAGATCATCGACAAGCGCGGCCTCAAGCAAGTGACCGACACCGGCGCCATCTCGGCGGTGCTGGACGAAATGCTCGCGGCCAACGCCGAGCAGGTCGAACAATACCGCGCGGCAGACGAAGCCAAACGCGGCAAGATGTTCGGCTTCTTTGTCGGCCAGGCCATGAAAGCCTCCAAAGGCAAGGCCAACCCGCAACAGGTCAACGAACTGCTCAAAAGCAAGCTCGAAGGCTGATGAGGATGGAGCCAGCCCGACTCACTGGCTCCATTTTCCTGTGGGAGCGGGCTTGCTCCGGGCGGCGTTCCGACGAATGCGGTTTGGCACTCAATTCAATGTTGACTGTCAGAATGCATTCGCGAGCAAGCCCGCTCCCACATTTGTTTTTTGGAACGCCCAAATGAAGCGTCTGTTCAGCGCCTGCGCCCTCTTCTCGCTCCTGGCCGGTTGCGCCAGCACCGACACCGTCGATCCGCATGGTTACGACAAAACCGGCGTGGCGTCGTACTACGGCGCCAAACACCAAGGCAAACGCACCGCCAACGGCGAGCGTTTCAACATGAATTCCATGACCGCCGCCCATCGCCAACTACCCTTCGGTACACGGGTGAAGGTCACCAATCTGAATAACGACAAATCCTGCGTGGTGCGCATCAATGATCGCGGGCCGCACACCCGGGGCCGCCTGATCGACCTGTCCAAGGAAGCCGCCGAGCGCCTGGGCATGCTGCGCAGCGGCACCGCGCGGGTTCGCGTGCAAGCCCTCGACGACTGACCGATGGAGCCCCGACCATTTTCGGACTAGCCGATTTACCCCTGATCAGCGTGATCGAATTGCTCAGCGGATTGCTCCTGCTGATTGTCGGCGCCGAATTGATGGTGCGCGCCGCCGTACGCATTGCCGCTCGGCTGCACATACGCCCGCTGATTATCGGCCTGACCATCGTCGCCCTCGGCAGCAGCGCACCGCAGATGGCGGTCAGCCTGCAGGCGACCCTGGCGCACAACGCCGACATTGCCGTCGGCAGCGTGATTGGCAGCAGCATTTTCAACATTCTCGTCACCCTCGGGTTGTCCGCACTGATCATTCCTTTGCGGGTGTCCCGGCAACTGGTGCGCCTGGATATTCCGCTGATGATCGGCGCCAGCCTGTTGGTGTTCGTACTCGCCTGGAATGAAGAACTGAACCGTGCCGACGGCGTGATGTTGCTGACGGCACTGGCGATTTACCTGGGCTTGTTGCTGCGCCAGTCACGGCATTCGGCACGCCCGGTATCGAGCCATGACCATCATGCGCAAGCGCCATGGCTGAGCAGCCTGCTGATGATCGTCACCGGGCTGGCGATGCTGGTGTACGCCGGGCACTTGCTGCTGGGCGCGGCGGTTGCCGTGGCCACCGACCTTGGGTTGTCGGAGCGGATCATCGGCCTGACCATCGTCGCCGTCAGCACCTCGCTGCCTGAGCTCGCCACTTCGTTGATCGCGGCAATGCGCGGCGAGCGCGATATTGCCGTGGGCAACGTGATTGGCAGCAACCTGTTCAACCTCTTGGGTGTGCTCGGTTTTACCGCACTGGTAGCGCCAACGCCGCTGTCGGTGTCGCCCAACGCCCTGGATTTCGACCTGCCGGTGATGCTCGGTGTCGCGGCGCTGTGCCTGCCGGTGTTCTATTCCGGCTATCGGGTGACCCGTGCCGAAGGCCTGCTGTTTCTGGGTTTGTACCTGGCGTATGGGCTGCACGTGGTGTCGTTCACCACCGGCATGCCTCTGGCCGGCAAGCTGGAACACCTGATGCTGTTTTTCGTCCTGCCGGCGCTGGTGGCGTTCTTGCTGTTCACGTCACTACGCGCCTGGCGTCGCCAACACCACAAGAGGGAAATCCCATGACCGAGAATAAAAAAACCGGCGTTGAAGTCCGCCGCCAAGTGATGGGCGACGCCTTCGTCGACCGCGCACTGGGCAATGCCACCGAGTTCACCCAGCCGCTGCAGGATTTCGTCAATGAACACGCCTGGGGCGGTGTGTGGAATCGCGAAGGCCTGCCGCTGAAAACCCGCAGCCTGATCACCCTTGGCGCCCTGACTGCACTCAAGTGCCCGCAGGAGTTGAAAGGTCACGTGCGCGGTGCGCTGAACAACGGCTGCACTGTGGAGGAGATTCGCGAGGCGCTGCTGCATTGTGCGGTTTATGCCGGTGTGCCGGCGGCGATTGATGCGTTTCGGGCTGCGCAGGAAGTGATCGACAGTTATCAGAAGCCTGAGTGAGTCATTGAAATCGGGGCGCCCGACATGACGCCTTCGCGAGCAAGCCCGCTCCCACAGAGGAATGCATTCCAAATGTGGGAGCGGGCTTGCTCGCGAATGGCTCGAAAGAACACCGCAAAGCCTGAGGTCAGATCCACCCACCCCACTGCAAAAAGAAGATCCCGACATTGGTGGTGACCGCCGCCATCAGCGTGGTGATCACGATAATCGCCGCCGCCAGCTCGTGATTGCCATCCGCCGCCCGGGCCATGACGAAACTGGCGGCGGCGGTCGGGCTGCCGAAGTACAGGAACAGAATCCCCAGTTCCGCGCCGCGAAAGCCCCACAACCACGCCCCCAGCGTCGCCAGCACCGGCAAGCCGATCATCTTCACCAGGCTTGAACTCAGTGCCATGTTGCCGCTTTTGCGCAGTGCCGCCAGGGACAGCGTACCGCCGATGCAGATCAGCGCCAGCGGCAAGGTGGTTTGCGCCAGGTACTGGCCGGAGGTTTCCAGCCAGCCGGGCAAGCCGATCTTGAAATAGGCAAACGGCGCAGCCGCAATCACGCTGATGATCAACGGATTGCTGAACACGCTTTTGCAGATGCTCCACGGATCGGACTTGATCACCGGGCTGTACACCGCCAGCACGATGGTCGAGAGGGTGTTGTAGAACAGGATCACCAACGCCGCCAGGATCGCCCCGAGGGAAATCCCGTAGTCGCCATACATGCTTGCCGCCAGCGCCAGGCCGATGACCCCGTTGTTACCGCGAAAGGCGCCTTGGGTGTAGATCCCCCGATCCTCCCGCGGGCACTTCCAGATCGCCCAGCCCCAGGCGATGGCAAAACACACCAGGGTCGCGAGGGAGAAATAGATCAGCAGCGCCGGCTGCAATGCCGCGTGCAGGTCGGCATGCAAGATGCCCAGAAACAGCAACGCCGGCATGGTGACGTTGAACACCAGAGCCGATGCGGTGTGGATGAAGTTGTCGTTGATCCAGTCGATGCGCTTGAGCAGCACACCCAGAAACAGCATGGCAAACACCGGCGCGGTGATGTTCAGGGTTTCGAGGAAAATTGCCAGCATGCCGGGGGGTAACCTTGGTGAGCGTCGTTAGGTGGCTAATGATAAGCCACTGAAGACTTCGGCGCCTGCTGGATCGCCTTCGCGAGCAAACCCGCTCCCACATTTGATCAGTGTCGAACACAAAATTTATGCGCGGCGACAATCCAGTGTGGGAGCGGGCTTGCTCGCGAAGCAGGCGACTCGGTCTTAAGTAACAGGCGCCGGGTTGAACAGGGTGATGTCGTTATGCAGTTTGTGCTGCTCGGCCCACGTCTGTTTCTTGCCGCTGGCCACGTCCAGGTAGTAGTGGAACAGCTCCCAACCCAGCTCCTCGATCGATGCGCGGCCGGTGGCAATGCGCCCGGCATCGATGTCGATCAGGTCCGGCCAGCGCTGCGCCAGCTCGGTCCGGGTCGAGACCTTCACCACCGGTGCCATGGCCAGCCCGTAAGGCGTGCCACGACCGGTGGTGAACACATGCAGGTTCATCCCCGCCGCTAACTGCAAGGTCCCGCAGACAAAGTCGCTGGCCGGGGTCGCACAGAAGATCAGGCCTTTGCGCTTGAAGCGCTCGCCTGGGCCGAGCACGCCGTTGATCGCGCTGCTGCCGGACTTGACGATCGATCCCAGGGATTTCTCGACAATGTTCGACAACCCGCCCTTCTTGTTGCCCGGCGTGGTGTTGGCACTGCGATCCGCCTCGCCCTTGGCCAGGTAGCGATCGTACCAGTCCATTTCCCGCACCAGTTCCCGGGCGACGTCCTGGTTCTCCGCACGTGAGGTCAGCAAGTAAATGGCATCGCGCACTTCGGTGACTTCGGAAAACATCACCGTCGCACCGGCCCGCAGCAACAGGTCCGAGGCATAACCGAGCGCCGGGTTGGCGGTGATGCCGGAAAACGCATCACTGCCGCCGCATTGCATGCCCAGGATCAGCTCGGACGCCGGCACGGTTTCCCGGCGACGTTGATCGAGCTTCTTCAAGCGCGTCTCGGCCAGTTCCATGATCTGCTCGATCATTTCGGTAAAGCCGTGACTGGAGTCCTGCAAGCGGTACAACCAAGGCTCGCTGAGATCCACCGAGCTGTCGTTCTCGTGCATCACCTGCCCGGCCTGCAATTTCTCGCAGCCCAGGCTGATCACCAGGGCTTCGCCACCCAGGTTCGGGTTGCGGGCCAGGTTGCGCACGGTACGGATCGGAATGTACGCGTCAGTGGCGGTGATGGCCACGCCGCAGCCGTAGCTGTGGGTCAGCGCCACCACGTCATCGACGTGCGGGTACTTGGGCAACAACTCATCCTTGATGCGTTTGACCGCATGATCCAGCACCCCGGTAACGCACTGCACGGTGGTAGTGATGCCGAGAATGTTACGCGTGCCGACGGTGCCGTCGGCATTGCGATAACCCTCGAAGGTGAAGCCTTCCAGCGGTGCCTGCGCGGCCGGCACATCGGTGGACAGCGGCAGGCTGTCCAGCGGTGGCGCGGTCGGCATGCGCAGTTGATCTTCCTTGACCCAACTGCCGCGGGGAATCGGCTGCAAGGCATAGCCAATGACCTGACCGTAACGAATCACCTCGCCACCTTCGGGAATATCTTCCAGGGTGACTTTGTGGCTCTGTGGCACGAAGTCCACGGTGACCAGGCCGTCCGCAAACTCGGTACCGGCCGGTACGCCTTGATCGTTGACCACAATCACTACGTTGTCCCGCTCGTGCAGGCGGATATAGCGCGGCGAGTCGGAATGTTCAATCAACTGCATGACGCCGCTCCTCAGGAATGCGCTTGAGACAATTTGCCAGGGGCTTCAGTACCGTTCGCTGGTGGCTCTTTGAGCACCACGCGCTTGATCGGGCCGACGATCACCAGATAGCTGAACACCGCGACCAGTGCGTTGCAACCAACGAACACCAACGCCCACTTGAACGAGCCGGTGGAGCTGATGATGTAGCCGATCACGATCGGGGTGGTGATCGAGGCCAGGTTACCAAAGGTGTTGAACAGGCCACCGCTCAGGCCGGCGATCTGCTTCGGCGAGGTGTCGGACACCACGGCCCAGCCCAATGCGCCCACACCTTTGCCGAAGAAGGCCAGGGCCATGAAGCCGACGACCATCCATTCAACATCGACATAGTTGCAGGCCACGATGCTGCTGGAAACCAGCAGGCCGGCAATGATCGGCGCCTTGCGGGCGAAGGTCAGGGAATGGCCTTTGCGCAACAGGTAATCGGAAATCACCCCGCCGTGCACACCACCGATGAAGCCGCAGATAGCCGGCAAGGACGCGATGAAACCAGCCTTGAGGATGGTCATGCCGCGTTCCTGCACCAGGTACACCGGGAACCAGGTCAGGAAGAAGTAAGTGATGCCATTGATGCAGTACTGGCCCAGGTACACGCCGAGCATCATACGGTTGGTCAGCAGTTGGCGGATGTAATCCCACTTCGGACCGTCGCCTTTTTTGCCTTTGCCCTTGTCCTGGTCCATGTCGACCATGCCGCCGTTGTCGGCGATGTGCTTGAACTCGGCGTCATTGATCATCGGGTGCTGGCGCGGGCTGTAGATCACTTTGAGCCAGATACCTGAGAAAATGATGCCGATCACGCCCATGACGATGAACACGTGCTGCCAGCCGAAGCTGTAGACGATCCAGCCCATCAGCGGTGCGAACAACACAGTGGCAAAGTACTGCGCCGAGTTGAAGATCGCCGAGGCGGTGCCACGCTCAGCGGTCGGGAACCAGGCGGCCACGATACGCGCGTTGCCGGGGAAGGATGGCGCTTCGGCCAGGCCCACTAAAAAGCGCAGCATGAACAGCGCGACCACAGCGGTGGACATGCCGAACTCGCCGACATAGCCCTGCAGGACGGTGAACAGCGACCAGGTAAAGATGCTCAGTGCGTAGATTTTTTTCGAGCCGAAACGGTCCAGCAGCCAGCCGCCAGGGATTTGCCCGGCCACGTAGGCCCAACCGAATGCGGAGAAGATGTAGCCGAGGGTAACGGCGTCGATACCGAGGTCTTTTTGCAGACTGGAGCCGGCGATTGCGATGGTAGCCCGGTCGGCGTAGTTGATCGTGGTCACCAGGAACAGCATGAGCAGGATCAAATAGCGGACGTGAGTCGGCTTGGTCGATTGCATGTAGATGTACTCCCACTGATTATTTTTATGCGCGGGTGAATCTTGTGTATTCCCTGTAGGGCTGTAGGAGCTGTCGAGTGAAACGAGGCTGCGATCTTTTGATCTTTAGCGCCATCAAAGGCACCGAAAATCAGGATCAAAAGATCGCAGCCTGCGGCAGCTCCTACATGGGTTTGCGGTATCGGTGCCACCGAGGTGGCACCGGATACAGCGGTGTTGCGTGTTACGAACCGATGTAAGAGGTCTTCACGACTGTGTAGAACTCTTGCGCATAGCGACCTTGCTCACGTGATCCATAGGATGAACCTTTACGCCCACCGAACGGAACGTGGTAATCCACACCGGCGGTCGGCAGGTTGACCATCACCATCCCGGCCTGGGAGTGGCGTTTGAAGTGATTGGCGTACTTCAGCGAGGTGGTGGCAATGCCCGCCGACAGCCCGAACTCGGTGTCGTTGGCCATGGCCAGGGCTGCGTCGTAATCGGCGACACGGACGATGTTGGCCACCGGGCCGAAGATCTCTTCGCGGCTGATGCGCATCGACGCTTCGCTGTCGGCAAACAGGGTCGGCGCGAGGAAGTAGCCCTCGGTGTCGCAGGTCACCAGACCACCGCCGCTGACCAGACGTGCACCTTCGGACTGGCCGATGTCGATGTACTTCATGTCCTGTTCAAGCTGCGCTTGGGAAACCACCGGACCGATGTCGGTACCAGCCTTCAACGCGTGACCGACCTTGATCGACTTCATGCGCTCGGCCATGGCTTCGACGAACCGCTCGTGGATGCCAGCAGTGACGATGAAGCGGCTGGAAGCGGTGCAACGCTGGCCGGTGGAGTAGAACGCGCTCTGTACCGACAGCTCGACCGCTTGCTTGAGGTCGGCGTCGTCGAGAATGATCTGCGGGTTCTTGCCGCCCATTTCCAGCTGGACCTTGGCTTGGCGCGAGACGCAGCTGACGGCGATCTGACGACCGACACCCACGGAACCGGTGAAGCTGATGCCATCGACTTTCGGGCTGTGGACCAGTGCATCGCCAACCACGCGACCGCTGCCCATCACCAGGTTGAACACACCAGCCGGGAAGCCTGCACGGGAGATGATTTCAGCCAGGGCCCAGGCGCAACCCGGAACCAGGTCCGCGGGTTTGAGCACCACGCAGTTGCCGTAGGCCAGGGCCGGGGCGATTTTCCACGCAGGGATGGCAATCGGGAAGTTCCACGGGGTGATCAGACCAACCACGCCCAGGGCTTCGCGAGTGACTTCAACGTTGACGCCCGGACGCACCGACGGCAGGTAGTCACCGGACAGGCGCAGGCATTCACCGGCGAAGAACTTGAAGATGTTACCGGCGCGAGTCACTTCGCCAATGGCTTCGGGCAGGGTCTTGCCCTCTTCCCGGGCCAGCAGGGTGCCGAGTTCTTCGCGGCGGGCGAGGATCTCAGTGCCGACTTTATCCAATGAATCGTGGCGAGCCTGGATGCCGGAAGTGGACCAGGCCGGGAACGCGGCGCGAGCGGCGTCGATGGCGGCGTGGACCTGAGCCAGATCAGCCTTGGCGTATTCGCCGATGGTATCGCTCAACTCGGACGGGTTGATGTTGGCGCAGTAATCACTGCCCTTGACCCATTCGCCGTTGATGTAGTTATCGAAACGCTTTGCATCAGCCACTTGAAGATCTCCTCACGCAAGAAGCCGCTGATTGCTCAGCGGCCTTGGTTTTATCGAGTGTTATTGCGCACCTTGCTTGTCGATCAGCGCGGCGAGCATTTCATACTCTTCGCCCGTCAGATCGGTCAGCGGCGCACGCACAGGACCTGCGTCATAGCCTGCAATTTTTGCCCCGGCCTTGACGATGCTCACGGCGTAACCGGCCTTGCGGTTACGGATGTCCAGGTACGGCAGGAAGAAGTCGTCGATGATCTTGCCGACGGTGGCGTGATCTTCGCGAGCAATGGCGTGGTAGAAATCCATCGCGGTTTTCGGGATGAAGTTGAACACCGCCGAGGAGTAGACCGGCACGCCCAGCGCCTTGTAGGCCGCGGCGTAGACTTCGGCGGTTGGCAAACCGCCCAGGTAGCTGAAGCGATCGCCGAGGCGGCGACGGATCGACACCATCAACTCGATATCGCCCAGACCATCCTTGTAACCGATCAGGTTCGGGCAGCGCTCGGCCAGGCGTTCCAGCAGCGGCGCGGTCAGGCGGCAGACGTTACGGTTGTAGACCACCACGCCGATGTTGACCGATTTGCACACGGCTTCAACGTGGGCGGCAACGCCGTCCTGGCTGGCTTCGGTCAGATAGTGCGGCAGCAGCAACAAGCCTTTGGCGCCCAGACGCTCGGCTTCCTGTGCGTATTCGATGGCCTGGCGGGTCGAACCGCCCACGCCGGCCAGGATTGGCACGCTGGTGGCGCAAGTGTCGACTGCAGTCTTGATGATTTCCGAATATTCGCTGGCCGCCAGAGAGAAGAACTCACCGGTGCCGCCCGCAGCGAACAACGCCGAGGCGCCGTATGGGGCCAGCCATTCGAGACGCTTGATGTAACCCGCGCGATTGAAGTCGCCCTGAGCATTGAAATCGGTGACCGGGAAAGACAGCAGACCGGCAGAGAGGATGGACTTCAGTTCTTGTGGATTCATTATTCGAACACCCTGGATAGCGACGTTGTGTGAGAAAACCGTTCAGCCTGCGCCGAAGTTGTAGGTCATCGTACAACTTAAAATACAACCGTCAACTGCATTTCATCGCTGGGGGTGAAAATTGTTCGACAAGAATGCGCAGAATCCCTGTTTTAGAGGGTTTCTGCGCAAGAGAACAGGGATGATCACACCTCGAAAAACAGGTGCTCAGGAGATACGTTGTCGGAAGATTGTGGCGAGGGATAAGTAAAAGAGAGGATGACTGAAGGTTTTGTGGGATGGCTTACGGCCCCTTCGCGAGCAAGCCCGCTCCCACACTTGATCTGTGTCGCTCACAAATTGTGAGTTCGCAGAAATTCAAATGTGGGAGCGGGCTTGCTCGCGAAGGCAATCTGTCAGCCAATACCGCCTTGGATCAGAACACTCAGCCCCGCTGCGCCTCAGCCTCTTCATGGGCATGACGCAACCGCTCACGGCTGTTGGTCAGGTGCAAACGCATGGCGGCCCGCGCCGCATCGGAATCCTGGCGGGCAATGGCGTCGTAGATTTCTTCGTGCTCACGGCTCAGGCGACTCATGTAGTGTTGCTGGTCGTCATGGGCCAGGCGCGCGGAGTTCAGCCGTGTGCGCGGAATGATGCTGGTGCCCAGGTGAGTCATGATGTCGGTGAAGTAACGGTTGCCGGTGGACAGCGCGATTTCGAGGTGGAAGGCGAAGTCCGAAGCCACCGCGTCACTGGCGTGAGCGGCACTTTCATTCAACGCATCGAGGGCGGCGCGCATATTGGCCAACTGTTCCGGGCTGCGACGTTGCGCCGCCAGCCCGGCAGACTCCACTTCCAGGCTGATGCGCAGCTCCAGGATCGCCAGCACATCCCGCAAGGTCACCACGGTCGCCGGGTCGATGCGGAAACCGCTTGGGCTCGGCGTGTCGAGCACGAAAGTGCCGATGCCGTGGCGGGTTTCCACCTGCCCTGCCGCCTGCAATCGGGAAATCGCCTCGCGCACAACCGTGCGGCTGACACCATGGGCGTCCATGATGGCCGACTCGGTGGGCAACTTGTCGCCACGCTTGAGGTGACCGTCGCGGATCTGCTCGGACAGCACCGTCACCAGTTCCTGAGCGAGGCTGCGGCGCTTGCGAGGGAGGCGAGGTGCGTCGATCGGGTTTTCCATGGTGAACATCTGTCTCGAAAAATTCGGCGGCTGAAAGCGCATCATAGCGCAACGCGGTTGTACGATCACCACCACCCCATGTAGGAGCGAGCTTGCTCGCGATGGAGGCTAACGATAACGCGTGTTTTCTGAATAAACACGGCGCGTTCAAGTCCATCGCGAGCAAGCTCGCTCCTACAAGGAACCGGGGTGTTTATGCAGTCACGGCCTGGTCCACCAGATGGCCATTCTCGATACGAATGTGCCGCGGGTGGAAGCGCTTCAGGCTGCTGCGATGGCCGACGCTGACAATGCTCAGCCCCGGCAACTCATCGATCAGCGCCTGGTACAGCGTGGCCTCGTCTTCTTCGTCCATCGCCGAGGTGGCTTCGTCCATGTATAGCCATTGCGGTGCATAAAGCAGCGCACGGGCGAAGGCCAGCCGCTGCTGCTCCCCCGGAGACAACATGCGCTGCCAGTGGTTGGCCTCGTCGAGACGGGCAATCAGGTGCGGCAAGCGGCAGGTTTCCAGCACCTGCGCATAGCGCTCGTTCGGATAGGTATCGCCGGGCTGTGGATAACTGAGGACATCACGCAGGGTGCCAATCGGCAAATAGGGTTTTTGCGGCAGGAACAGGTAGCGCGCCGATGGCAGGCGAATACTGCCGTGGCCGGCCGGCCACAGATGCCCCATCGCCCGCAGCAGGGTCGACTTGCCGCTGCCGGAACGACCGCTGAGCATCACACGCTCGCCCTCCTCCACGGTCATGTCGGCGTTGGTCAGCAGGTGACGACCTTCAGCCAGGTCGAGGCCGAGGTTGTGCACTTTCAGCGCCGAGCCCGAATTCTGTACGTCGATGGCCGGCGCACGCTCTTCGTTGTCACGCATGGCCTGGTGGAAGCTCAACAGACGATCGCAGGTGGCGCGCCAGGAAGCGAGGCTCTGGTACGCACTGATAAACCAGCTGAAGCTTTCCTGCACATTGCCGAACGCCGAGCTGATCTGCATCAGTTCGCCCAGTTCGATCTTGCCGGAAAGGTAACGCGGGGCGGCAACCATGAACGGGAAGATGATGGCGGCCTGGCTGTAACCGGCGGTGAAGAACGTCAGGCGCTTGGACACTTTCATGATGTCCCAGAAGTTGTGCCAGACCATCCCGAAGCGGCCGCTCAACCGACGATTCTCGTTCGGCTCGCCGTTGTACAACGCGATGCTTTCGGCATTCTCGCGAATTCGCACCATCGAGAAACGCAGGTCGGCTTCGAAGCGTTGTTGCTGGTTGTTCAGGCCGATCAGGCGACGACCGATCAAATGCGTCAACCAGCTGCCGACCACCGCGTAAACCAGCACGCACCAGAACATGTAGCCGGGAATGGTGATGCCGAAGACTTCGATACTGCCCGACACGCCCCACAAAATGATCGAGAATGACACCAGGCTGACGATATTGCGCAGCAACCCGATACCCAGTTCAAGGGTATTGGAGGTGAAGTTGTTGAGGTCTTCGGAAATCCGCTGGTCCGGGTTATCGGTGTAACCGCCCTGCTCCAGCTGGTAGTAATTCTTGTCGGCGAGCCAGCGTGCAAAGTGCTTTTCGGTGAGCCATGCCCGCCAGCGGATCGTCAGCATCTGCGTCAGGTACAGCCGGTACACCGCGCCGATGATCGCCACCGCCGCAATCGCGCAGAAGTACAGGATCAATTGCCAGAACGCGGCCTCGTCCTTCTTTTGCAGGGCGTTGTAGAAGTCTTTGTACCAGGTGTTGAACCACACCGAGATCCCCACGCTGATCAGCGACAGTGCAATCACCGCAATCAGTAGCGTCCAGGCCTTGACCTTCTCTTCACTGCGCCAGTAGGGCGTGATCATTGCCCACACTTTGCGAAAAAACTGCCCGCGCACGGCGTCGTTGACCGCGCAATACTCAGCGTTCTGATTCATGGAAAAGGCTCGATAGAGAAAAGTACGCACACGAACCGATCATAGATGATCGGTCCGGTTTGTCGCGAGATACGGCCCGCATTCGTTCAGCGCAGGTTCAGCGGCGAACGGGACGCTTCTGCAGTTTGCGCTGCAGGGTGCGGCGGTGCATGCCCAGGGCACGGGCCGTGGCGGAGATGTTGCCTTCGTGTTCGGTCAGCACGCGCTGGATGTGCTCCCACTGCAGGCGGTCCACGGACATCGGGTTTTCCGGCACCAGGCTGTCGAGGTCGGCGTGCTCGGACAGCAGCGCCGCCAGCACGTCGTCGGCATCCGCCGGCTTGCACAGGTAGTTGCAGGCACCGCGCTTGATCGCCTCGACGGCGGTGGCGATGCTCGAGTAACCGGTGAGGATCACCACGCGCATTTCCGGGTCCATTTCCAGCAGCTTGGGCAGCAGCACCAGGCCGGAATCGCCGTCCATCTTCAGGTCCAGGGCGGCATAATCCGGCAGATCGGCCTTGGCCAGCTCCAGGCCTTCTTCGGCGGAACCGGCAGTACTGACGCGAAAACCGCGACGGGCCATGGCGCGGGCCATGACGCGGGTGAATGTGGCGTCGTCATCGACCAGCAACAAATGCGGCAGTTCTTCGCCTTCGACTTGGATCTCTTCACTCATGTTCGTCTCCTCGGGCGACACGGGGCAGGCGCAGCTCGGTGAGCGTGCCACCTTCCTCATGACTGTAGAGTTTCACTGAGCCGCCGGCGCGTGTCACGCTGGCCTTGCTCAAAAACAGGCCCAGGCCGAAGCCTTTGCCCTTGGTGGTAAAAAACGGTTTGCCGATTTGCTCGGCGATGGCCAGCGGCACACCGGCACCATGGTCGCGAATGCTGATGGTGAGGTTTTCCCAATCCCAGTCCAGCGTCACTTGCAGCCCTTCGGGGCAGGCATCGGCAGCGTTGTTCAACAGATTCAGCAAAGCCTGGGTCAGGTCCGGTGGCGGTGCCATGCGGGGAACCGGGCCCTGGCCAAGGCGCTGGAAGCGATAGCTGGCTTCCGGGCGCATCAGGTGCCAGCGATTGAGGGCTTCATCGAGCCAATCGGTGACGTCCTGCATTTCCACCGCCAACCGGCGATTGGCCTCGGCGGCGCGCACCAGTTGCTGCAAGGTTTGCTTGCACAGCTTGACCTGATCCTGCAGCACGCTCAGGTCGTCCTGCAACATCGGGTCATGGTGGTCCTGACGCATTTCCTTGAGCAGCACACTCATGGTCGCCAGCGGCGTGCCCAGTTCATGGGCCGCACCGGCGGCCTGGGTGGCGACGGCCAGCAGTTGCTGATCGCGCAGGCCTTCTTCGCGACGAATGGCGCGCAACTCTTCCTGGCGACGCAGCTCTTCGGCCATGCGCGCGGCGAAGAACGTAATCACCGCAGCCGCGAGGGCAAAGCTCAACCACATTCCGTACACCTGCAGGTTTTCCCGAGCGATCGGAAAGGTTTGCAACGGGTAGAACTGTGCCAGCAACAGCGTGTACATCGTCAGCGCGATACCCGACAGGATCACCGAATAACGCCATGGCAACGTCACGGCGGCAATCGTCAGAGGCACCAGGTAATAGGAGACGAAGGGGTTGGTCGAGCCACCGGAGAAATACAGCAGGGCGCTGTGGATAAACAGGTCGCAGGCCAGTTGCACGGCGTATTCGAGCTCGGTCACCGGCCACGAGGTGCGCAGGCGAATCGCCGTGAACACGCACAGCAGCATTGAGCATGCGAGTGTCGCTGCCAGCTGAAACCAGGGCAGCGGCAGCAATTCGAGCCAGTAGGCCAGGCCAACGGAACCGGCCTGGGCGGCCAGCACCAACGTGCGGATGAACGTCAGCCGCCAGAGGTTCTGGCGAGTCGCGGAAGTGATTTGAACGGGGGCGAGCATGAGCTCTCCTGATGAGCGCTCCAGGCGGATCGCAGGGAGTATAACCAAGCGCGGGGGCTGACAGGCAAAAGTGCGGCAAACGGCCACAGCCTATTGGCCGGCACACATCCCTTGTAGCAGCTGGCGAAGCCTGCGTTCGGCTGCGAAGCAGTCGTCAATCAGGCTCCGCGTTCATACAAAGACATCATGCACGCAGGTTTACGACTGCTTCGCAGCCGAACGCCGCCTTCGGCAGCTGCTACGGGGAATCGCGTGCATCTGTATAGAAGTTGTAACTGTGCGAACCGGAGCATAAAAGCTAGAGTCTGATGGTTTCACGCAGGTCCGGACCATACCCCTGCGCACCTTTCAAGGAGCCTTCATGCACACATTCCGCCGCAGCGCCGCCCTCCTCGCCCTGAGTGTTGGCATCGTCGCCAGCCTCCCGACCCTGGCCGCCGACGAGCTTCATTACAACCAGATTTCCCTGCGCGCCGAAGTCAGTCAGGAAGTGGCCCGCGACCTGATGATCGTGACCCTCTACACCGAAGAACAGAACACCGACCCGGCCAAACTCGCCGCCGACGTCAGCTCCACCATGAACAAGGCGCTGGCCAGGGCCAAGCAAGTCAAGGACATCACCCTGCGTCAGGGCAGCCGTAACAGCTACCCGATCTACGACACCAAGGGCCAGAAAATCACCGGCTGGCGCGAGCGCGCCGAATTGCGCCTGGAAAGCTCGGACTTCGCCGCACTGTCGAAACTGACCGGCGAACTGCTCACCGACCTGAAAATGGGCGGCATGGACTTCGCCATCGCCACCCCGACCCGCAAGGCCAGCGAAGACGCCCTGCTCAAGGATGCCGTGACCGCCTTCAAGGCCCGCGCCCAACTGGCCACCGACGCCCTCGGCGGCAAAAGCTACAAAATCGTCAACCTGAACCTCAACAGCAACGGTTATCCACAGCCTTACCTGCGCGCACCAATGATGATGAAAGCCGCCGCCATGGACAGCGCACCGGTGACGCCGGATGTCGAGGCCGGCACCAGCCAGGTCAGCATGACCGCCGATGGTTCGATCGAAGTGCTGATGCCTTGAATCGATAGCCCGTAAACAAGAACGGCGATCATAAAAATGATCGCCGTTTTTTTTGGCAGTTTTCAGGCATGAGCTATAACTGGATAGGTCCACCCGAGAAATGCCGTCGATTGGCCACTATCGGTGCAACAATAACCACTCTTATTCACGCCATGCCCACCCCACAATCCGGGGTATGAATAAGTAACACCGCCGCCCCACGGGGGAGCAACCCGAACCAGGCGCGCACTGTAAAAGTGCGTCACTCGCACCGTAAAAATGCCGCGCAAACGGTCAAATGCGTCAGCAATTATACAAATGCGACATTAAGGTACGTTCGTGCCACCGTTTAAGGCTTGTAGTCACTCTGGATCTTGCATTGGGTATGGCCCCTGCATAAGTATCCGCAGGCACGACTCACGAGGTCGTCCTCTAATTCCAAAAATGACAACAAATCATGAGGCCACCATGCTTAAACACGCGGTCATTCCGTTTTTAGTCGGCGCCAGCCTGTTGGCTAGTGCACCGTTCGCTCAAGCTGCGACTAACCTGGTGTTCTGCTCCGAAGGGAGCCCGGCCGGTTTCGATCCAGGTCAATACACCACCGGAACCGACTTCGACGCCTCTGCAGAAACCATGTTCAACCGCCTCACCCAGTTCGAGCGCGGCGGCACCGCTGTCATTCCAGGTCTGGCGACCAGCTGGGACGTCTCCGATGACGGCCTGACCTACACCTTCCATCTGCGTGAAGGTGTGAAGTTCCACACTACCCCGTACTTCAAGCCGACTCGTGAGTTCAACGCCGACGACGTGCTGTTCACCTTTAATCGCATGATTAACAAGGATGACCCGTTCCGCAAAGCGTACCCGACCGAATTCCCGTACTTCACCGACATGGGGATGGACACCAACATCACCAAGATCGATAAAGTCGACGACAAGACTGTCAAGTTCACCCTAAAGGACGTTGATGCCGCGTTCATCCAGAACATGGCCATGAGCTTCGCCTCGATCCAGTCCGCCGAGTACGCTGCCCAGCTGCTCAAGGAAGGCAAGGCCGCCGACATCAACCAGAAGCCGGTCGGTACTGGCCCGTTCGTGTTCAAGAGCTACCAGAAAGACTCCAACATCCGCTACACCGGGAACAAGGACTACTGGAAGCCTGACGACGTGAAGATCGACAACCTGATCTTCGCCATCACCACCGACCCGTCGGTACGTATCCAGAAGCTGAAGAAGAACGAGTGCCAGGTCACCCTGTTCCCTCGTCCGGCCGACCTGAAGGCTCTGCGCGAAGACAAAACCCTGAAGCTGCCTGACCAGGCTGGTTTCAACCTCGGTTACATCGCCTACAACGTGATGCCCAAGGTCAAGGGACAAACCGATGCGAACCCGTTGGCTGACCTGAAGGTACGCCAGGCAATGGACATGGCGGTCAACAAGCAACAGATCATCGACTCCGTGTACCAGGGTGCTGGCCAACTGGCCGTCAACGCCATGCCTCCGACCCAGTGGTCCTACGACACCACCATCAAGGATGCGCCGTACAACCCTGAGAAAGCCAAAGAGCTGCTCAAGGAAGCTGGCGTCAAAGATGGCACCGAAATCGTTCTCTGGGCGATGCCGGTACAGCGTCCATACAACCCGAACGCCAAGCTGATGGCAGAAATGCTGCAGTCCGACTGGTCCAAGATCGGCCTCAAGGTCAAGATCCAGAGCTACGAGTGGGGCGAGTACATCAAGCGCTCCAAAGGTGGCGAAAACCAGGCGATGCTGATTGGCTGGAGCGGTGACAATGGTGATCCGGACAACTGGCTGAACGTGCTGTTCGGCTGCGACTCGCTGGAAGGCAACAACTTCTCCAAATGGTGCGACAAGAAGTTTGACGACATCGTCAAGCAAGCCAAGCGCACTTCGGACCAAGGCAAACGCACCGAGCTGTACAAACAGGCGCAACACGTCCTCAAGGATGCTGTGCCTATGACACCTATCGCTCACTCGACGGTGTTCCAACCCATGCGCGCCAACGTGCAGGACTTCAAGATCAGCCCATTTGGCTTGAACTCCTTCTACGGCGTCAGCGTCAGCAAATAAGGTTTAGCAACGGCGACGTTCCTGACGTCGCCGTTGCTTTATCTACCGAGAAAGCAGGAATTCGCCTACATCCTAATCCGCAGCTGACTACAGCATCGGGCGAGGACGCGTTGCCATTTCCTACGAGTCTTTAGGACTCTACTCATTTACTGCCGGACCCGTGGCTCATACCGTCGGGATCCGACCAGTGCATGCGTGGGTCATCGGTTACTGCTGCGTGCGTGGCTTGAAATCAGTGATGCCTCTACGTCCGCGGACGGGACGGCGGCTCATTGACAACACTTTGAGAGAAGAGGGAGCGTTATGCGCCATACCTTGGTTTTATCCGCATTGCTGGGCACCGGCCTGTTGGCCGCCACTACCATCACCCAGGCCGCCAACAACAGCCTGGTGTTCTGCTCCGAGGGCAGCCCCGCCGGTTTCGACACGGCGCAGTACACCACTGCGACCGACAACGACGCCGCCGAACCGCTGTACAACCGGTTGGCAGAGTTTGAAAAAGGCGCGACCAACGTCGTACCGGGCCTGGCCACGAGCTGGGACATCTCCGAGGACGGCCTCAAATACACGTTTCACCTGCGCGAAGGGGTGAAGTTTCATACCACCAAATACTTCACGCCGACCCGAGACTTCAACGCCGATGACGTGCTGTTCACGTTCAATCGCATGCTCGATCCGCAACAACCCTTCCGTAAGGCTTATCCGACAGAGTTTCCGTACTTCAACGGCATGAGCCTGAACAAGAACATCGCCAAGGTCGAAAAGACCGGGCCGCTGACCGTGGTCTTTACGCTCAATAGCGTGGACGCCGCGTTCATCCAGAACATCGCCATGAGCTTCGCCGCCATCCTGTCGGCCGAATACGCCGACAAGCTGCTGGCTGAAGGCAAGCCTAGCGACATCAACCAGAAGCCGATCGGCACAGGGCCGTTCGTATTCAAGAGCTACCAGAAAGACTCGAACATCCGCTACACCGGCAACCAGCATTACTGGGACCCGAGCCGGGTCAAGCTCGACAACCTGATTTTCGCCATCAACACCGACGCCTCGGTGCGCGTGCAGAAACTCAAGGCCGGTGAGTGCCAGATCACCCTGCACCCGCGCCCGGCCGATGTGACCGCACTGAAGAACGACCCCGCCCTGCAACTGATCGAGAAGCCTGGATTCAACCTCGGCTACATCGCCTACAACGTGCGCCACAAACCGTTCGACCAGCTCGAAGTGCGCCAGGCGCTGGACATGGCGGTGAACAAGCAAGGCATTCTCAATGCCGTCTACCAGGGCGCGGGGCAACTGGCGGTCAACGCCATGCCGCCGACTCAATGGTCCTACGACAACACGATCAAGGACACCGCCTACAACCCGGAAAAAGCCAAGGAGCTGCTCAAGGCTGCCGGCGTCAAGGAAGGCACCGAAATCACCCTCTGGGCCATGCCGGTCCAGCGTCCGTACAACCCCAATGCCAAGTTGATGGCCGAGATGCTCCAGGCTGACTGGGCGAAGATCGGCCTCAAGGTCAAGATCGTCAGCTATGAGTGGGGCGAGTACATCAAGCGCACCAAGAATGGCGAGCACGACATCAGCCTGATCGGCTGGACCGGTGACAACGGTGATCCGGACAACTGGCTGGGCACGCTCTACAGTTGCGACGCCATTGGTGGCAACAACTACTCGATGTGGTGTGATCCGGCTTACGACAAGCTGATCAAGCAGGCCAAGGTCGTCACCGACCGCGACCAGCGCACCCTGCTCTACAAACAGGCACAGCAGTACCTCAAGCAGCAGGTGCCGATCACGCCGGTCGCCCACTCAACGGTCAACCAGCCGCTGAGCGCCAAAATCGAAGGGTTCAAAGTGAGCCCGTTCGGTCGCAATGTTTTCTCGGGTGTCAGCATAGAAAAATAACCGATTAGCCAGAAATGCCGGGGGGCGGATTTTCCGCCCTCACGCAGACGCTTTGCCGTCTTTCGCCAATTTGGCCGACAGCAAACGTTTGCGATGCCGTGAATGAGTTCTAAACCAATAGCCGGATCACAAAAAAAGACCGGCATAAAAAAAGAAAGTAAGGAGCTTTACCCATGAAACTGAGCAGCACCGCGTTATTGGCCTTGGCCATAAGCAGCGTAACCGCCACGGCTTACGCAGAAACCCAAAGCCAGGCTTTCACCCCGGTTACCGTGAACGAGAAAAACGCCCAAAGCGAAGCCACCGGCTTTGTCGAAGGCCAGTCGATCACCGGCACCACGCGTAACTGGTATGCCAACGAACAACTGCAACGCGGCGCCAAGTTCGCCTACAAGAAGGACGGCGTTTCGACCCCGACCGATCGCCGGATCAACTGGGTCCAGGGCACCATCCTCAAGTACAACTCGGGCTTCACCGAAGGTACTGTTGGCTTCAGCACTGAAGTCGCCGCCTACAACGCCATCGCCCTGGACCGGGACCGCAAAGACCTGGCATCCAACAACGGCGGCGCACCAGGCAGTCGTCCAGGCGCGGGCAACAACCGTACCCTGACCAAAGAGGGCGGCGACGCTCAAGGCCAGTGGAGCAAACTGGGCCTGGCCAACGTCAAGGCCCGTGTTTCCAACAGCACCCTGACCGCCGGCCGCATGAACTTCAGCAGCCCGATGGTCGACGTGATCGGTAACCGTGCACTGCCTTCGAGCTTCGAAGGTGTGGCTATCCACAGCGAAGAGCTGAACAACCTGGCCTTCGACCTGGCCACCTTCGACCGCAACTCACCGCGTACCGAAGAAAGCCAGCGCAAATTCCGCACCGAATACGCCAACGGCATCGTCGAAACCGACCACGTTCACACCGGCGGGATCACCTACACCCCATTTGCCAGCCTGACCACCAGCCTCTGGGCGACCCAGGCTGAAGACATCTGGAACCAGTACTACTTCGGCGCCTCTCACGTACTGGGCGACAGCCAGGTACTGAGCCTGACCACCGGCCTGAACTACTACAAAACCAAGGAAACCGGTAAAGCCCTGATCGGCGATATCGACAACGACACCTACTCGCTGTCGTTCGGCCTGACCCACCAGGCCCATACCCTGACCCTCTCGTACCAGGAAGTGAACGGTAACGAATACTTCGACTACCTGCACGAAACCAACGGCATCTACCTGGCCAACTCCCTGCTGTCGGACTTCAACGGCCCGAACGAAAAATCGTTCCAGGTTGCCTACGGTCTGAACATGGCCGAATACGGCGTGCCGGGCCTGAAGTTCAACATCTACCAGGCTCGCGGCTGGGGCATCGACGGTACTCACTACACCGGCAACCAGGGTGTGGCTGGCAAAGGCTACGACGGTATCCAGTCGCAAGATGGCGAACACCATTACGAATACGGCATCGGCGCGACCTACGCCGTGCAGAGCGGCCCGCTCAAGGCCACCACGATCCGCGGCACCTACACCGCTCACCGTGCCAGCGAAAACCAGGCTGACGGCAGCATCAACGAGTTCCGTCTGGTGACCACGGTTCCGTTCAACATCCTGTAATGCCCGTGCCGAACGGCTGATTCGATGACGAATCGACCGTTCGGCTTTTGTCCTTTAACTGATTGCAGAGGGTTCTTGATGAAAATGCTTCCCCTACGTGCGGCCATCGCGGCCGCGTTGCTCAGTGTCGCTGTCGGTGTTTCGGCCAAACCCCTGGTGGTTTGCACGGAAGCCAGCCCCGAAGGCTTCGACATGGTCCAGTACACGACTGCAGTCACCGCCGATGCCGTGGCCGAAACCATCTTCAATCGCCTGGCGGACTTCAAGCCCGGCACCACCGACGTGATTCCGGCACTGGCCGACTCCTGGGACATCAGCGAAGACGGCCTGACCTACACGTTCCATCTGCGTAAAGGCGTCAAGTTCCACACCACCGAATACTTCAAGCCGACCCGCGACATGAATGCCGACGACGTGGTCTGGAGCTTCCAGCGCCAGCTGGACCCGAATCATCCATGGCACAAGCTGTCGAGCGTGGGCTTCCCGTACTTTGAAAGCATGGGCTTCAAGGAACTGCTGAAAAGCGTCGAGAAAGTCGACGACAACACGGTCAAGTTCACCCTGACCCGTCGCGAAGCGCCGTTCCTGGCCGACATCGCCATGGCCTTCTCTTCGATCTACTCCGCCGAATACGCCGACCAGTTGCTCAAGGCGAACAAGACCGGCGACCTGAACAACAAGCCGGTCGGCACCGGCCCATTCGTCTTCCAGCGCTACAACAAGGACGCTCAGGTCCGCTTCAAGGCCAACCCGGACTACTTCCGTGGCAAGCCTCCGGCTGATGCGCTGATCCTGGCCATCGCCACCGACAACAACGTGCGCCTGCAAAAACTCAAGGCCAACGAGTGCCAGGTCGCGCTGTATCCGAAGCCGGACGATATCCCGAGCATCAAGAAAGACGACAAGCTGAAAGTCGATGAGCTGAACGCGATGACCGTTTCCTACATCGCCATGAACACCACGCACAAATACATGAGTGATGTGCGGGTGCGCAAAGCCATCGACATCGCCTTCGACAAGGAAGCCTACGTCAACGCCCTGTTCGGCAAAGGCAATGCAACGGCAGCGGTCAACCCGTACCCGGACACCCTGCTGGGTTACAACCACAGCCTGAAAAACCCGGCCCGTGATCTGGACAAGGCTCGCGCCCTGCTCAAGGAGGCCGGCGTACCGGAAGGCACCACCTTCACCCTGTTCACCCGCAACGGTGGCGGTCCGACCAACCCGAACCCGATGCTCGGCGCGCAGATGATGCAAGCCGACCTGGCCAAGGTCGGGATCAAGATCGACATCCGCGTGATGGAATGGGGCGAAATGCTCAAGCGCGCCAAAAACGGCGAGCACGACATGGTTTCCGCCGGATGGGCGGGCGATAACGGCGACCCGGATAACTTCCTGACGCCTATGCTCAGTTGTGAAGCGGCCAAGAACGGAGAAAACTACGCACGTTGGTGCAATGACAAGTTCCAGGCGCTGCTCGACCAGGCTCGGGAAAAAACCGATCCGGCCGAACGCGCAGCGCTCTACGAACAGGCCCAGGTTATTTTTAACCAGGACCAGCCGTGGATCAGCATGGCACACACTAGAATGTTTACCGCAATGCGCAACAACGTAGAGGGTTATCACATTAGCCCCCTCACCACGAATAACTTCGCCACCACCCAGGTGAAGTAATAAGAAAACTCCCGGCATTCCTGACCCAGGCATGCCGGGCACGCCTAACCGGCTGATGAGGTACAACACACGATGTTTAGTTTTATTGCCCGCCGACTGGGGTTACTGATCCCCACGTTCTTCGGCATCACCTTGCTGACTTTCGCGCTGATTCGCATGATCCCGGGCGACCCCGTGGAAGTCATGATGGGAGAACGTAGGGTCGATCCCGAAATGCACGCTCAGGCAATGGAACGCCTAGGTCTGAACAAACCCCTGTATGCCCAGTACCTGGATTACATCGGCAAGCTGGCCCACGGCGATCTCGGGGAATCCCTGCGTACCCGTGAAAGCGTGTGGAGCGAATTCACCTCCCTGTTCCCCGCGACCCTGGAACTGTCCATGGCCGCCCTGTTGTTCGCCGGCATCCTGGGCCTTCTGGCCGGGGTGATCGCGGCACTCAAGCGAGGGTCCCTGTTCGACCACGGGGTGATGGGTGTCTCCCTGGCGGGATACTCGATGCCGATCTTCTGGTGGGGCCTGATCCTGATCATGTTCTTCTCGGTAAGTCTGGGCTGGACCCCGGTGTCCGGGCGGATCGACCTGCTCTACGACATCGAGCCACGCACCGGCTTCATGCTGATCGATACCCTGCTGGCCGACGAGCCGGACGCCTTCTTCGACGCCCTGCACCACCTGATCCTGCCGGCCATTGTGCTCGGCACCATTCCGCTGGCAGTGATCGCCCGGATGACCCGTTCGTCGATGCTCGAAGTGCTGCGTGAAGACTACATCCGCACCGCCAAGGCCAAAGGCCTTTCGCCGGCGCGCGTGGTGTTCGTACACGGCCTGCGTAATGCGCTGATTCCGGTACTGACCGTGGTCGGCCTGCAAGTCGGCACCCTGCTGGCCGGTGCGGTCCTGACCGAAACCATCTTCTCGTGGCCCGGCATCGGCAAATGGCTGATCGAAGCCATTGGCGCCCGGGACTATCCCGTCGTGCAAAACGGCATCCTGTTAATCGCCTGCCTGGTGATTGTGGTCAACTTCGTAGTGGACATCCTCTACGGCTTTGCCAACCCACGCATCCGTCATCAGCGCTGAGATCATGACCATGACCACTCCAATTCCACCGGTAGCAGTCGATCAAAGCCTGCTGTACCCGTCTCCGTACAAAGAATTCTGGCAAGCGTTCTCCAAGAACAAAGGTGCCGTCGCCGGCCTGATGTTCATGCTGCTGGTGATTTTCTGCGCCATCTTCGCCCCGTGGGTTGCCCCTCACGATCCGAGCGAGCAGTACCGCGATTTCCTGCTGACCCCGCCAGCCTGGCTGGAAGGTGGGCAACTGCAGTTCCTGCTCGGCACTGATGAACTGGGTCGCGACCTGCTGTCGCGCCTGATCACTGGCTCGCGCCTGTCGCTGATGATCGGCCTGTCGTCGGTGGTGATGTCGCTGATTCCGGGCATCCTGCTGGGCCTGTTCGCCGGGTTCTTCCCGCGCGTGCTCGGTCCGACCATCATGCGCTTGATGGACATCATGCTGGCCCTGCCGTCCCTGCTGCTGGCCGTGGCGATCGTCGCCATCCTCGGCCCTGGTCTGATCAACACCGTGATCGCCATCGCCGTGGTGTCCCTGCCGTCCTATGTTCGTCTGACCCGCGCGGCGGTGATGGGCGAGCTGAACCGCGACTACGTGACCGCCGCACGCCTGGCCGGTGCCGGCCTGCCACGCCTGATGTTCGTCACCGTGCTGCCAAACTGCATGGCGCCGTTGATCGTTCAGGCCACCCTGAGCTTCTCCTCGGCAATCCTCGATGCCGCCGCACTGGGCTTCCTCGGCCTTGGCGTACAACCGCCAACCCCTGAGTGGGGCACCATGCTGGCTTCGGCCCGCGACTACATCGAACGCGCCTGGTGGGTGGTGAGCCTGCCTGGTTTGACCATTTTGCTCAGCGTGCTGGCAATCAACCTGATGGGCGACGGCCTGCGCGATGCGCTGGACCCGAAACTCAAGAACGCCGCCTGAGGAGATTCCCATGTCACTGCTAGAAATCAAGAATCTCAACGTTCGCTTCGGCGACAAGAACGCCACGCCAGTTGTCGATGGTCTCGACCTGCAAGTGGACAAGGGCGAAGTGCTGGCCATCGTTGGCGAGTCCGGTTCCGGTAAATCCGTGACCATGATGGCGCTGATGGGCCTGATCGAGCATCCGGGGATCGTCACCGCTGACGCCCTGAATTTCGACGGCAAGAACATGCTCAAGCTCAACAATCGCCAGCGTCGGCAGATCGTCGGTAAAGACCTGTCCATGGTCTTCCAGGATCCGATGACCGCGCTGAACCCGAGCTACACCGTCGGTTTCCAGATCGAAGAAGTGCTGCGCCTGCACCTGAAAATGTCCGGCAAGGCTGCCCGCAAGCGCGCCATCGAACTGCTGGAAAAAGTCGAGATCCCGGGTGCCGCCAGCCGTATGGACGCCTACCCGCATCAACTGTCCGGTGGCATGAGCCAGCGTGTCGCGATTGCCATGGCGATTGCCGGCGAACCGAAACTGCTGATCGCCGACGAACCGACCACGGCGCTGGACGTAACCATCCAGGCGCAGATCATGGACCTGCTGCTGGCGTTGCAGAAAGAGCAGAACATGGGCCTGGTGCTGATCACCCACGACCTCGCCGTCGTGGCCGAAACCGCCCAGCGCGTTTGCGTGATGTACGCCGGCCAAGCGGTCGAAGTCGGTCAGGTGCCGCAACTGTTCGACATCCCGGCGCACCCGTACAGCGAAGCGCTGCTCAAGGCGATTCCGGAGCACAGCCTGGGCGCCGCGCGCCTGTCGACCCTGCCGGGCATCGTTCCCGGTCGCTACGACCGTCCGCAGGGTTGCCTGCTGTCGCCGCGCTGCCCGTACGTGAAAGACAACTGCCGGCAACAACGTCCGGCCCTTGACCAGAAAAGCAACAGCCTCGCTCGCTGCTTCTACCCGTTGAACCAGGAGGTGGCGTAATGGCCGTCGTTCTTACTGCCCGCGACCTGACCCGTCACTACGAGGTGTCCCGAGGCTTGTTCAAGGGTCACGCCACCGTGCGCGCCCTCAACGGCGTGTCGTTCGAACTGGAAGCCGGCAAGACCCTCGCTGTCGTCGGCGAGTCGGGTTGCGGCAAATCCACCCTGGCCCGTGCCCTGACCCTGATCGAAGAGCCGTCCTCCGGCTCCTTGAAAATTGCCGGGCAGGAAGTCGCCGGCGCCGACAAGGCCCAGCGCAAGCAACTGCGCAAAGACGTGCAGATGGTGTTCCAGAGCCCGTACGCCTCGTTGAACCCACGGCAGAAAGTCGGTGATCAGTTGGCCGAGCCGTTGCTGATCAACACCAACCTGAGCGCTGCGGAGCGCCGCGAAAAAGTCCAGGCGATGATGAAGCAGGTGGGCTTGCGTCCCGAGCACTATCAGCGTTATCCGCACATGTTCTCCGGCGGTCAGCGCCAGCGGATCGCCCTGGCCCGGGCGATGATGCTGCAACCGAAAGTGCTGGTGGCGGACGAACCGACCTCGGCGCTGGACGTGTCGATTCAGGCGCAGGTGCTCAACCTGTTCATGGATTTGCAGCAAGAGTTCAACACCGCCTACGTGTTCATCTCCCACAACCTGGCAGTGGTACGCCACGTTGCCGACCATGTGATGGTGATGTATCTCGGTCGCCCGGTGGAAATGGGCACGAAAGAGGACATTTACTCCCGTCCCCTGCACCCCTACACCCAGGCGCTGTTGTCAGCAACGCCGGCCATCCACCCGGATCCGGACAAGCCGAAAATCAAGATCGTCGGCGAATTGCCCAACCCGCTGAACCCGCCGTCCGGCTGCGCCTTCCACAAGCGCTGCCCGTACGCCACCGCGCGTTGCAGCACTGAAGAACCGGCCCTGCGCCTGCTCGACAACCGCCAGGTGGCTTGCCACTACGCCGAGCAATTCCTCGACGGCGCGGCTTAAAAACTGTGGGAGCAAGCCCGCTCCCACAGGAATTGAGTAGCTCAAGTAGTCAAGCGTTAACCCGACCCCTTCCGCCTCGAATGCGCATCACTCGGGTAGAAGGGGTTTTCTTTTGCCCGCCGTTGAGCGGCTACGTCTGGCTGTCGCCCTCTTCTTCATCGGAGTCCGGCTCGTCGGTGGTCGAGTCATCGTCGTTGTCAGCACCACCCTGCCCCAGATCTCCCGGTTCCGATTCGGACTTGGCGATCATCAACCCCGCATAACCCGCCTGCCCGCTCGAAGCCTGCTCCCCATGATCGATACACTCGGCCCACGCCATCGAAGTGCCGAGCGAGAGCATCACCATCACCTTCAACAGCAGTAAAACGCGAAACAACCTGTTCATAGCCGATTCCTTCCTTTCGTTGAGTGCCTGTCTGGCGCTGAGTCAAATCTAGTTCCGATCAGCCGGGTTCTCCAGATTGGACGCTATCGAACAGGGGAAAATGCAGAGGGTTGGGAGACTGGTTTGGAATAGGGGTTATTCACAATTCCACTAACACCGCAGCACCCTGTAGGAGCGAGCCTGCTCGCGATGGATGCTAACGATGACGCGCTCTGTCTGGATAAACACAGCGCGGCTGGAATCATCGCGAGCAGGCTCGCTCCTACATGGAATTGCGCCAGGCAATAAAAAACCCCGCAGCTTTCGCAACGGGGTTTTGGGTGTTTCGGTGTCAGCGCTTAGTGATGCTCACGGGTCGCACGGAATTTCACGTCCGGCCAGCGCTCTTCCATCAACGCCAGGTTGACCCGCGTAGGCGCGAGGTAGGTCAGGTGACCACCGCCGTCCAGTGCCAGGTTTTCCACAGCCTTGTTGGAGAATTCCTCAAGCTTCTTCTTATCGCTGCATTCGATCCAGCGAGCCGAGTAAACAGTGATCGGCTCGTAGGAGCACTCGACCTTGTATTCCTCTTTCAGGCGGCTGGCGACCACATCGAACTGCAGCACACCGACGGCGCCGAGGATGATGTCGTTGCTGCGTTCCGGGAAGAACACCTGGGTCGCGCCTTCTTCGGCCAGCTGTTGCAGGCCCTGTCGCAGTTGCTTGGATTTCAGGGGATCCTTCAGGCGTACGCGACGGAACAGTTCCGGGGCGAAGTGCGGGATGCCGGTGAAGCCCAGGACTTCGCCCTCGGTGAAGGTGTCGCCGATCTGGATGGTGCCGTGGTTGTGCAGGCCGATGATGTCGCCGGCAAACGCCTCTTCCAGTTGCTCACGCTCGGAGGAGAAGAAGGTCAGCGCGTCGCCAATCCGCACGTCCTTGCCGGTGCGCACGTGGCGCATCTTCATGCCTTTTTCGTACTTGCCGGAGCAGATACGCATGAAGGCGATACGGTCGCGGTGTTTCGGGTCCATGTTCGCCTGGATCTTGAAGATGAAGCCCGAGAACTTCTCTTCCACCGGCTCCACGGTGCGCTCGTTGGCCACACGCGCCAGTGGGCGCGGAGCCCAATCGACGACGGCGTCGAGGACGTGGTCGACACCGAAGTTGCCCAGTGCAGTACCGAAGAACACCGGGGTCAGTTGGCCGTCGAGGAACTCCTGCTGGTTGAACTCATGGCAGGCGCCCTGCACCAGTTCCAGCTGTTCGATGAAACGCTCGTACTCGTCACCCAGGTGGGCGCGGGCTTCATCGGAGTCGAGCTTTTCGATGATCTTGGTTTCGGTGCGTTCGTGGCCGTGACCGGCGGTGTACACGATGATGTAGTCATCGGCGAGGTGATACACGCCTTTGAAGTCGCGGTAGCAACCAATCGGCCAGGTGATCGGCGCCGCCTTGATCTTGAGGACGGCCTCGATTTCGTCGAGCAGTTCGATCGGGTCGCGGATGTCACGGTCGAGTTTGTTGATGAAGCTGACGATCGGCGTGTCACGCAGACGGCAGACGTCCATCAGGGCGATGGTCCGTGGCTCAACACCTTTACCGCCGTCGAGAACCATCAACGCCGAGTCCACCGCCGTCAGGGTGCGGTAGGTATCTTCGGAGAAGTCTTCGTGGCCCGGGGTGTCGAGCAGGTTGATCATGTGTTCGCGATACGGGAACTGCATGACCGACGTGGTAATGGAGATACCACGCTGCTTTTCCATTTCCATCCAGTCGGAGGTGGCATGGCGATCGGATTTACGAGATTTCACCGTACCGGCTACCGCAATCGCCTTGCCCATCAGCAGGAGCTTCTCGGTGATGGTGGTCTTACCGGCATCGGGGTGGGAAATAATGGCGAAAGTGCGGCGTTTCGCGACTTCGGCGGCCTGTTTGGTCATGGGAAATCGCCTGGCAGGTGATTCAAAAAAGGGCGGCGAGTATAGCCCAAATCGCGACCTCCGAACCACCGTTCGCCCGTAGCAGCTGCCGAGCCCGCGAGGCTGCGTCCGGCGGCGCAGCCGTCGTAGAGTCGGCAAACAAGGTTTGCCTGATACACCGCAAGTTCCGGTTTTACGACGGCTGCGCCGCCGGACGCAGCCTCGCAGGCTCGGCAGCTGCTACGTGAATCGAGGTGCGACGACAGGTGGCCAAATAATGTTGGATTGGGGAACCTTTTAAAGCACGGAGACGTCCACTCCCCCGTTACGACCACTCGTCGGGGGCCTGAAACACCTGCAATTCGGCCTGACGAGGCTGTGCTCATGGCTCGATTGCACGCTGGTTTGCCGGCCTGCCCGAGCTGCTTATCGCGACATTTTTTCGGCAGCCAAGCAAGGCGTTGCCACACGAAAAAGTGTTCGCCGACTGAAAAAAGGAGTCCGCCTGTGGCTATCCACTATGGCAAAGGGCTGATAGGAGGCGCGCTGGTAATCGCCCTTCTGGCCCTGCTGATTCAATGGATCGGCATCAACACGATCGAACACTACCGCGACGATTTGTTGTTTTACCTGCAAGCTCATCTGGTTCTCGTCCTCGCTTCCATGCTGGCCGCCCTTGTCGTGGGCATTCCTGCCGGTATCCTCCTCAGCCGCCCGTCCATGGCCGGCCGCGCCGAACGCTTCATGCAGATCTTCAACATCGGCAACACCGTTCCGCCCCTGGCCGTCCTGGCCATCGCCCTTGGCATCCTCGGCATCGGCAGCGGCCCTGCCATCTTCGCCCTGTTCCTCGCCTCCTTGCTGCCCATCGTGCGCAACACTTATGAAGGCCTGAAAAACGTTCAGGGTTCGCTCAAGGAAGCCGCCGTCGGCATCGGCATGACCCCGCGCCAGGTGCTGTGGAAAGTCGAATTGCCCAACGCGGTGCCGATCATCATCGGTGGAGTGCGCGTGGCATTGGCGATCAATGTCGGGACGGCGCCGCTGGCGTTCCTGATCGGCGCCAACAGTCTCGGCAGCCTGATCTTCCCCGGCATTGCCCTGAACAATCAGCCGCAATTGCTGCTCGGCGCGGCCTGCACCGCCCTGCTGGCCTTGTTGCTCGACGGCCTGGTGACACTCGCCAGCCACCTCTGGCTCGAACGCGGCTTGCGCCCGTCTTAAGCCTCGGCAAAGGAATCGTCATGAAAACTTCAAGCTTTTTACTAGGCTGCGTCCTGCTGTTCGCAGGATTTGCCCAAGCCGCTGACAAACCCTTGATCCGCATCGGCGCCCGGGTGTTCACCGAACAGACCCTGCTGGCGGAAATCACTTCGCAGTACCTGCGCACCAAGGGTTACGAGGTGCAAGTGACCGGTGGTCTGGGCAGCAATCTGGCCCGTAGCGCCCACGAAAGTGGCCAACTGGACATGCTCTGGGAATACACCGGCGTTTCGCTGGTGGCCTACAACCATGTCACCGAAAAACTCGACAGCGAACAGTCCTACGCACGAGTAAAAGAACTCGACGCGAAAAAAGGCCTGGTCTGGCTCACCCCGTCGAAATTCAGCAACACCTACGCCCTCGCCCTGCCGGAGAACGTCGCCGACCGATACCCGCACATCAACACCATCAGCGAGCTGAACAGGGTGCTGCGCAAGGAAGCCGAGACCAACAACCTGGTGGCGCTGGATACCGAGTTCGCCAACCGTTCGGACGGTCTTGATGGCATGGTCCAGCTCTACGACATGAACCTGACCCGCAAGAACGTCCGGCAGATGGACGCCGGCCTCGTCTACACCGCCTTGCGCAACGATCAGGTGTTTGCCGGTCTGGTCTACACCACCGACGGTCGCCTCAACGCCTTCAAACTGAAGCTGCTGGAAGACGACAAGCATTACTTTCCCGACTACACCGCCGCACCGGTGGTGCGTCAGGCCTACCTCGATGTGCATCCGCGGTTGGCCGCACAGCTCAAGCCGCTGGCGGAACTGTTCGACGACAACACCATGCGCGCACTCAACGCCCGGGTCGACGTCGAGCACCAAAGTCCTTCAGCCGTTGCCGCCGATTTCCTGCGCCAGCACCCGATCAATTAAAGAGGAAAAGTCATGGAATTCCTGAACGCCTTTTCCCATCTCGACTGGCCATTGGTCTTACACCTGACGTGGCAACACATCACCCTGGTCGGCATCGCCGTGTCCCTGGCGATTCTGGTCGGCGTGCCATTGGGCATCCTGATGACACGCTTCCCGAGCCTCGCCGGGCCTTTGCAGGCCAGCGCCACGGTGCTGCTGACCGTACCGTCGATTGCCCTGTTCGGCCTGCTGCTGCCGTTCTACTCAAAGTTCGGTCAGGGCCTGGGGCCGATGCCGGCGATTACCGCGGTGTTCCTGTACTCGCTGCTACCGATCATGCGTAACACCTACCTGGCCCTGACCAACGTCGAGCCGGGCATCCGCGAAGCCGCCCGCGGCATCGGCATGACCTTCGGCCAGCGCCTGCGCATGGTCGAGTTGCCCATCGCCGTGCCGGTGATCCTCGCCGGTGTGCGTACCGCCGTGGTGATGAACATCGGCGTCATGACCATCGCCGCCACCATCGGCGCCGGCGGCCTGGGCGTACTCATCCTCGCTTCCATCAGCCGCAGCGACATGTCGATGCTGATCGTCGGCGCCGTACTGGTCAGTGTGCTGGCGATCATCGCCGATCTGATCCTGCAAGTGCTGCAACGCTCGCTGACTCCAAAAGGACTCCTCAAATGATCGAACTTCAAAACCTCAGCAAGACCTTCCAAAGCAACGGCAAAGATGTGAAAGCCGTGGACTCGGTGAGCCTGACCGTCAATGAAGGCGAAATCTGCGTGTTCCTCGGGCCATCGGGTTGCGGCAAAAGCACCACGCTGAAAATGATCAACCGCCTGATCAAACCGACCTCGGGCAAAATCCTGATCAACGGCGAAGACACCACCGGCCTCGACGAAGTGACCCTGCGTCGCAACATCGGCTACGTGATCCAGCAGATTGGTTTGTTCCCGAACATGACCATCGAGGAGAACATCGTCGTGGTACCGAAACTGCTCGGCTGGGACAAGCAGAAATGCCAGGACCGCGCCCGCGAGTTGATGAGCATGATCAAGCTCGAACCCAAGCAATACCTGCATCGTTATCCACGGGAATTGTCCGGTGGGCAGCAACAGCGGATCGGCGTGATTCGCGCACTGGCCGCCGACGCACCACTGCTATTGATGGACGAGCCGTTCGGGGCGGTCGACCCGATCAACCGCGAGATGATCCAGAACGAGTTCTTCGAAATGCAGCGGGCGCTGAACAAGACCGTAATCATGGTCAGCCACGACATCGATGAAGCGATCAAGCTCGGCGACAAGATCGCGATCTTCCGCGCTGGCAAACTGTTGCAGATCGATCACCCGGACACCTTGCTCGCACACCCGGCGGATGAGTTTGTCAGTAACTTCGTCGGTCAGGACAGCACGCTGAAACGCCTGCTGCTGGTGAAAGCCGAAGACGCGGCGGACAACGCACCTTCCGTCAGCCCGGAAACGCCGGTGGCCGAAGCGCTGGAGTTGATGGACGAGCATGACCGACGCTACGTGGTGGTCACTTGTGCCGAGAACAAAGCCCTGGGTTATGTACGACGTCGCGACCTGCACCGTCAGACCGGCACCTGCGCGCAGTACCAACGGGAGTTCAACGCCACGGCGGCCTACGACGAACACTTGCGTATCCTGCTGTCGCGCATGTACGAGTTCAATCGAGCGTGGTTGCCGGTGATGGATGCCGAGCGGGTGTTCCTTGGCGAAGTCACTCAGGAGTCGATTGCGGCTTACCTGAGCTCAGGTCGTTCGCGCGGGATGAAGACCAACATCGTGTCGCCTGCCGAGGCCGTGGTCGCCTGACAGCTCACATTACCGGGTAAAAATACAAAACCTGTGGGAGCGAGCTTGCTCGCGATGGCGCCATTTCAGGCAACTACGATGCCGGCTGTGAAAATGTCATCGCGAGCAAGCTCGCTCCCACAGGTTCTGTGGGATTTTCCAGTGATTCGCAGGCCGGAAAAAAATATCAACAGTAGCGTCTGCAAAAGCTATCTGGAAACTTG
>NZ_JBWKWD010000018.1:0-121326 GCF_059422045.1 Pseudomonas sp. GW821-FHT02A08 | reverse complement strand
GGCGGTGGATCAGACAACATTGATGTCGTCTGATCCACCGCCTTCGCGAGCAAGCCCGCTCCCACATTTTGCTTTGCATTCAGCGCATCAGGCGCCGAAACCACCGTCGATGGTCAGGCTCGCGCCAGTGATGTAGCCAGCTTCCGGGCTGACGAGGTAGGCGACGAAGCTGGCGATCTCTTCGGCCTTGCCGTAACGACCCACGGCCATCAACGGGATCAGGCTTTGCGCGAAGTCACCCTCGGCCGGGTTCATGTCGGTGTCGACCGGGCCCGGTTGCACGTTATTGATGGTGATGCCTTGCGGTCCGAGATCGCGGGCCAGGCCTTTGGTCAGGCCGACCAGTGCCGACTTGCTCATGGCGTACGGGCCGCCACCGGCGAAGGGCATGCGGTCGGCGTTGGTGCTGCCGATGTTGATGATGCGACCGCCTTCGGTCATGTGTCTGGCGGCGGCCTGGGTGGCGATGAACACGCTGCGCACGTTGATGGCCAGTGTCTGGTCGAAGTCTTCGAGTTTGAAGTCGGCCAGTGGTGCGACCGCCAGTACGCCAGCATTGTTGACCAGGATATCCAGGCGACCGAAGGCTTCCACCGTGGTGGACACGGCACCGCGGATCGCCTCGGCGTCGGCGCTGTCGGCCTTGATGGCCAGGGCCTTGCCGCCCTTGGCGGTGATGCTGTCTTGCAGTTCTTCGGCCTTGGCTGTGGAACTGACATAGGTGAAGGCAACGGTCGCGCCTTCAGCGGCCAGGCGCTTGACGATGGCGGCGCCGATACCGCGGGAACCACCTTGAATCAATGCCACTTTGCCGCTGAGGTTCTGAGTAGTCATGTCGATCTCCAAGTACCGAGGCGAGATGTCCCGGTTGATGGAGCCTAGTATCGATTCAGGATTACCTGCTGTGTAGACCATAATTACGATAGTCTGTGTAAACCAGAAGTTTATAGTGGCGCCTATGGAAACCTTCAGCAGTATCGAATGCTTTGTGCGCAGTGCGGAGGTCGGCAGCTTTGCCGAAGCGGCGCGGCGCTTGAGCCTGACACCCGCGGCGGTGGGCAAGAGCGTTGCCAAGCTCGAGGCGCGCCTGGGTGTCAGGTTGTTCCAGCGCAGCACTCGCAGCCTGACCCTGACGGAGGCCGGTCAGTTGTTTCTCGGCGAAGTCAGCGCCAGCCTGCATACGATCCAGAATGCCGTGGCCAACCTTGCCAGCGCCGGAGGGCAACCGGCGGGCACCTTGAAAGTCAGCATGGGGACGGTATTCGGCTGCCTGTACATTGTGCCGATGCTCGGCGAGTTTCTGCGGCGATTCCCGGCCATCAACCCGGACTGGCACTTCGACAACCGCCAGGTCGATCTGATCGGGCAGGGTTTCGACGCGGCAATCGGCGGCGGATTCGAATTGCCTCAAGGCGTGGTGGCACGCCGGCTGAGTCCGGCGCATCGGGTGTTGGTGGCTACGCAGGACTATCTGGAGACACATGCGGCAATCAGCGAGCCGGATGACCTCAAGCACCATGACGGGATCCTGATCCGCTCGCCGCAAACCGGTCGTGTGCGCTCCTGGCAATTGACCCATCGCAATCAGCAACACAGCCCGTTGATGCTCAAGGCGCGGATGACCATGAGCGATTCCGAGGCCGCCTGCGTCACGGCCGCGCAGGGTCTGGGCATTGCGCTGGTGAGCATGCCGTTTGCCGCAGGCTATCTGGAGTCGGGCAGGCTGCAACGGGTGTTGCCGGACTGGTACATCGACGACGGCTACACCTCCATCTATTACGCCGAACACAAACTGCTGCCCGGCAAGACCCGGGCGTTTGTCGATTTCGTCATTGAGCAGTTTGCCGAGCGGGGGTTGGGGCAGAGGTTCAGTGCGGTTTGAGGCAGGCTCAGGACCGAGGTGCTGCATTCGCGAGCAAGCCCGCTCCCACACTGGATCTGCGTCGAATACAGATGTTGTGTGGGAGCGGGCTTGCTCGCGAAGGGGGCACCGCGGTCTACCGGACAAACCGCGCCGGCCAGCCAATGATGTTTTTCGGCCGCGGCGTCGCATAGGTCCGCACTTTCGACGTCGACAGCCCCAACCGCACCAATGATTCGGCAATGGTCACCGCAGCCGTCACCCCATCCACCACCGGTACCCCGGTACGCCGGCGAATCTGCTCGTCCAGCCCTGCCATGCCGCCGCAGCCCAGGCATATCACTTCGGCCTTGTCCTGGGTCACCGCCAGTTCGGCCTGATGCACGATGGCTTCCAGTGCGCGCTGCGGTTCGTGTTCCAGTTCCAGCACCGCCAGGCCACTGGCCCGTACCGAGGCGCAACGGTCCCACAGGCCCGAGAGCTTGAGGCGATCTTCGATCAGCGGCACGGTGCGGTCGAGGGTGGTAACCACGGAATAGGCGTGACCGAGAAACATCGCCGTGCTGGCGGCGGCATCGGTGATGTCCACCACCGGCACATTGAGCAGTTCCTGCAAGCCTTCACGGCCGTGTTCGCCGTAGCCGGCCTGGATCACGGCGTCGAATGGCTGGTCGTAGGACATCACCCGATCCATGACCGCGATGGCCGCCAGGTAACTCTCGAAATTGCCTTCGATGGAGTCGGCTCCGAAGTGCGGGGTGAGGCCGACGATTTCCGTGCCGGGGGACGCGACGGCCTGCGCCGAGCGGGCGATGGCCTGGGTGATGGATTCGGTGGTGTTTACGTTGACCACAAGAATGCGCATGGGAAGTCCTTATTGCAGGTGGTTCTGCGGCCCGACAACGCCGGGCCGCGACAGGATTAATGACTGACGTTGTCGACCGCGATGGCTTCGCCGCTGACATCGGCGTAGTGCGGTTGGCGCTTGGCGATGATCAGGTAGACCATCCCGGCAATACCCGCACCAACCAGCCAGGAGAACGGCGATACGCTGTGGAACCCAGGCACCAAGGCCAGGACGATGGCGATCAGGGCTGCGGGAATGAACGCCGCCACCGCGCGTAAATTGACCCCGCGGCTGTAGTAATAAGGGCCGTTGGGGTCTTCGCTGTACAACTGCGGCACGTTGACCTGGCCTTTTCGTACCAGCCAGTAGTCGACCATGATCACGCCGTACAATGGGCCGAGCAGGGCACCGAGGCCGGACAGGAAGTACACGATCACCAGCGGACTGTTGTAGAGGTTCCACGGCAGGATCAGCACGGCGATGGTCGCGCTGATCAGCCCGGCGCGGCGGAAGGTCAGGTACTTCGGCGCCAGGTTGCTGAGTACGAACGCCGGGGCGACGAAGTTGGCCATGATGTTCACCGCCACGGTGACGATCAGGAACGCCAGGCAACCGAGTACCAGGAAAAAGGTGTTGGGGATCGAGGCGATGATTTCAGTCGGGCTTTCGATGATCCGGCCATTGATCTGAAATTGCGCGCCACACAGCAGGACAGTGATGCTGGCGAACACCAGGATATTCACCGGCAAGCCCCAGAAATTTCCGACCTTGATGGTCTTGCGGCACGGTGAAGAGCGGGCGAAGTCGCAGAAATTGAGGATCAAGGTGCCGTAGATCGCCAGCCACAGTGCGCCACCGGCAAAAATATTGCGCCACATCTCAGCGCCAGCCAGCGGCTCACGGATCGACCAGGCGATAGTCGCATCGGCCTGGGTGTACATCCAGGCGGCGAGGGCCGCGACAGTCAGCAGAATTACCGGGCCGGCAAACGCCTCATAGCGCCGCACCATTTCCATGCCGTAAGCGAGGATCGCCAGCTGCACGAACCAGATCGCGACGAAACACACCCAGCCCAGGGTCGACAGACCGAGGATCGAGTTGTGGTCGTAGTCGGCGAACCCGGGATGGATCGCCGTCAACAACACGCGAAACACTACGGACGCGAGGTACGTCTGAATCCCGAACCAGGCGATGGCGATCACGGCGCGGATCAACGCGGGAATTTGTGCACCATGAATGCCGAAACTGATCCGGCTGATGACCGGAAAGGGCACCCCGGTTTTCTGGCCCATGTAGCCAGACAGGTTCATGAAGAAGTAAACCAGCGCCGCGCCGATCCCCAGGGACATGAGAATCTGCCAGCCACCCAGGCCCAAAGCGTATAGACCTATGGCAAACGAGTAGTTGGCAATGTTGTGCACGTCGTTGGTCCACAGGGCAAAGATGCTGTAGCGGCCCCAGCGCCGGCCTTCGGACTTGGTCGGTGCCAGGTCTTTGTTGTGCAATCGAGGACTGAGCACCACGGGGGCGTGATGCGCCTGATTGTCGGCGGTGTGAGTTGAATGGGAGGAGGGTAGATCCAGCGCGATGTTGTTATTGGAGAGACTAGTACGCATTCCGGCAGGCTCCTGATGCTCGACGCCGCGATGACTGTGCATGAGCCTTGGCTCGACAAATCTTCGTCGCGGGTGGCGAATATCATTGGTTACGGGGCATCTGCAGCCTGTACGGGATAGGGCGCTTCAGGCTTGCGGATCTAAAGTGTGTGTATGTTTTGAGATGATTGTATACAAAACATGTATGCACTTAAGCCAGATCCATGCCAGTCAGGATTCTATAAAAGCCAGTACTCATTTCGTTTTGTTATCGAAAACAGATAACTGGCTGAAAAACAGAAAATTTAAATTGACCGGTTGAACAGGTATTTATTTTTTTGAGAGGGTCTTGGGCGAGGCGGGGGGAAAGGAGATGTAACTTTTTGGGGCGCGGAAACTAAAAGTGCACACAAAAATGGCACCTATGGTGACGTTCGTGTGTACACATTTATTGTGAGCTGACGCTAACCAGTGTGGGAGCGGGCTTGCTCCGGGCGGCGCTCCGACGAAAGCGTCGGGTCCGTCGATGCATTTACTGACTGATACACCGCTTTCGCGAGCAAGCCCGCTCCCACAGGGGTATTTCACAAGGCTTGGGATCAGGCTTTCGACTTGCTGATGATATTCCCCGCATGCAGCCCGCATTCTTTCTGCGTCGCTTCTTCCCACCACCAGCGGCCTTCGCGCTCATGCTGGTTCGGTAGCACCGGGCGTGTGCAGGGTTCGCAGCCGATGCTGATGAAGCCGCGTTCGTGCAGGCTGTTGTACGGCAGTTCCAGCATGCGGATGTAGCCCCAGATCTCTTCGCTGGTCATTTGTGCCAGCGGGTTGAACTTGTACAGGGTGCGTTCCGGGGTGGAGAACGCGGTGTCGATTTCCATCACCGCGACGGCGCTGCGGGTGCCGGGGCTCTGGTCACGGCGCTGGCCGGTGGCCCAGGCCTTCACGCCGGACAGCTTGCGACGCAGTGGTTCGATCTTGCGGATGCCGCAGCATTCGCCATGGCCATCCTTGTAGAAGCTGAACAGGCCTTTTTCCTTCACGAAGGGTTCAAGTTTCGTGTAATCCGGCGACACCAGTTCGATGTCGATCTTGTAGTGCTCGCGCACCTGATCGATGAAACGGTAGGTCTCGGGGTGCAAGCGGCCGGTGTCGAGGCTGAACACCTTGACGTTCTTGTTCAGCTTCCATGCCATGTCCACCAGCACCACGTCTTCGGCGCCGCTGAAAGATATCCACAGGTCATCGCCGAACTCGGCAAAAGCGAGTTTGAGAATGTCCTGGGCGGACTTGTTGGCATAGGTCGTGGCGAGTTCCACGACGTCGAACGTTGGGCTCATCAGGGCGGCTTCCTACAGGTCGGTGGCGCTGGGCGCTCTATATGGGGTCGATGGTAACAAAAAGCTGCGCGGGCCGGGGCATCCTCTGCGTTGCGCAGGCAGGCCCGAGTCGCTAGAGTTCGGCAGTCTTTTTGCTCGCTCGACTCAATAATCAATACAAATGGGAGTGTCTTGTGGAAATTGCCTGTCTGGATCTTGAAGGTGTGCTGGTTCCGGAAATCTGGATCGCCTTCGCCGAAAAAACCGGGATCGAATCCCTCAGGGCCACCACCCGGGACATTCCCGACTACGACGTACTGATGAAGCAGCGCCTGCGGATTCTCGACGAGCACGGCCTGAAGCTCACCGACATTCAGGAAGTAATCGCCACCCTCAAGCCGCTGGACGGCGCCATCGATTTCGTCGACTGGCTGCGCGAGCGCTTCCAGGTGGTGATCCTGTCGGACACCTTCTATGAGTTTTCCCAGCCGCTGATGCGCCAGTTGGGCTTCCCGACCTTGCTCTGCCATCGCCTGATTACTGACGACGCTGGGCGAGTCACCGACTATCAACTGCGTCAGAAAGATCCCAAGCGTCAGTCGGTCCTGGCCTTCAAGAGCCTCTACTACCGGGTGATCGCGGCGGGGGATTCCTACAACGACACCACGATGCTGGGCGAGGCCGATGCCGGGATTCTGTTCCATGCGCCGGATAACGTGATTGCGCAGTTCCCGCAGTTCCCGGCGGTGCACACGTTTGAAGAGCTGAAGCAGGAGTTCATCAAGGCTTCGAACCGGACGTTGAGCCTGTAGTCGCCTGGTCTGACGCCTTCGCGGGCAAGCCCGCTCCCACAGGTGATTACCGAACCCTGTGGGAGCGGGCTTGCTCCGGGCGGCGATCCGACGATGCTTTTAAAGACTCTGCAAAGTATCGAGCAGCACCTTTACCTTGGTGATCGATTCCTGATACTCAGCCTGCCATTCCGAGTCCGCGACAATCCCGCCACCGCCCCAGCAACACACCTGCCCGTCCTTGACCAGCAAACTGCGGATGGCGATGGAGCTGTCCATCTCGCCGCGCACGTCCAGGTACAGCAACGAACCGCAATACAGCCCGCGCCGGGTCGGCTCCAGTTCGTCGATGATCTGCATGGCGCGGATCTTTGGCGCGCCGGTAATCGAGCCGCCGGGGAAGCTTCCGGCGATCAGGTCCAGGGCGTCGCGGTCATCCGCCAGTTCACCGGTGACGCTGCTCACCAGGTGGTGCACGTTCGGATAGCTTTCCAGGCTGAACAATTCCGGCACCCGTACCGAGCCGGTGCGGCAGGTGCGACCGAGGTCATTGCGCAGCAGGTCGACAATCATCAGGTTTTCCGCGCGATCCTTGGGGCTGGCCAGCAATTCGGCGGCGTTCGCGGCGTCTTGCTCAGGCGTCAGGCCCCGCGGGCGGGTGCCCTTGATCGGACGGGTTTCCACATGGCCCTGGCTGACTTTGACGAAGCGTTCCGGCGACAGGCTGAGTACAGCGTCGCCGTCGGGCAAGCTCTGGAAACCGGAAAATGGCGTAGGGCACGCCGCGCGCAGCGCGCAGTAAGCGGCCCAGGAATCACCCTGGCAGGGCGCGCGAAACCGTTGGGCGAAATTGACCTGATAACAGTCGCCGGCCTGAATGTATTGCTGGATGCGCTCGATGGCCCGTTGATACTCGTCAGCGTTCAAGTCGGCGGTCATCGGGCTGAGCAGTTTGAAGGGCGTGACCACTTCCGCTGCCGGTTGGCTGAACAGTTCGATCAGGCGCTGGCGCTCGCTGTCGGGCAGGGTCGGGTGGAACACCAATTGACTGGTCTGCGAAAGGTGATCGCTGATCAATGCCCAGCCGTACAAGCCGAAACGTGCGTCCGGCAGATGCAGGTCGTCACGGGCCTGGCTCGGCAGGCGCTCCAGGTGCCGGCCGAAGTCGTAACTGAGGTAGCCGATCAATCCACCGGCAAACGGCAACTCATAAGGTGCCGGCAGAGTGGCTTCGCCCAGGCGCGTCAGGTTGTCGCGCAGGCGTTGCAGGAAAGCGTCGCCACTTTCGTCGGGCGATACCGTCAGTTGTTCCTGCGGCCAGGCGCTGAGCAGGTCATAGCGGCCGCGGTCGGCGCTGGGGCGGCCACTGTCGAGCAGCACGGCACCGGGGGCATGGCGAATCGCCGCGAAATATTGGGCGGGGTTGGCGCGATAGGGCAGCGGGTGTACGGAGCAGGTCAACATGGGCGGGGGAAGTCAGCCATCGAGGCGGGGTGGCGATTGTAGTCCCCTCGGGGAATTGCTCCTAGAGGGGATGTCGGGGATTGGCAGATCGGGGGTGGGATTGAGGGTTTGGATCAACCCTCAAGCGCAGGAATATGCCCAAACATCTCCTGCACAAATGCCACGCGCTCTTCGACCGTTTCGGTCACGCCACGGGCCTTCAAGTCTTCCAGCCGCGCCTCGACCGCGTGAGCGCGCAACGTCAGGCCGCAGTCATTGGCAATCTGGATGTTCAGCCCCGGCCGGGCGTTGAGCTCCAGAATCAGCGGGCCTTTTTCCTGGTCCAGGACCATGTCGACACCGATGTAGCCCAGCCCGCACAACTCATGACAGCCGGCGGCGAGTTTCATGAAACCATCCCAGTAGGGCAGTTGCACGCCATCCACTGCGTTGGTGGTGTCCGGGTGTTTGTTGATGATGTTGTTCAGCCAGGTGCCGCGCAGGGTCAGGCCGGTGGCCAGGTCCACACCGACACCAATGGCGCCCTGGTGCAGGTTGGCCTTGCCGTTGGACTGGCGCGTCGGCAGGCGCAACATGGCCATCACCGGGTAGCCCATCAACACAATGATGCGAATGTCCGGCACGCCTTCGTAACTGATGCTCTTGAAGATCTGGTCCGGAATCACCCGGTATTCGATCAGCGCCCGGTCGCGGTGACCGCCCAGGGAGTACAGGCCGGTCAGGATGCTGGAAATCTGATGCTCGATTTCCTCATGGCTGATGATCCGGCCGGACACCGTGCGATAACGCCCTTCAAAGCGGTCGGCGATCACCAGGATGCCATCACCGCCGGCGCCCTGGGCCGGTTTGATCACGAAGTCGCTGCGCCCGCCGATGATCTCTTCGAGATTGTCGATTTCCTTCTCGGTGGAGATCACACCATACAGCTCGGGCACATGGATGCCGGCGGCGATGGCGCGTTCCTTGGTGATGATCTTGTCATCGACGATCGGGTACAGGCTGCGTTTGTTGTACTTGAGCACGTAGTCTGCGTTGCGCCGATTGATCCCCATGATGCCCCGGGCTTCCAGGGCCTTCCAGGTCTTCCAGAAGCCGAACATCAGGCGTCAGCCTTTTTCATGAAGGCCTTGAAACGTACCAGTTCAGTCAGGCGATAACCGCGATAACGACCCATGGCCAGCATGAAACCCACCAGGATCAGCAGGATCGCCGGGAAAGTGAACACGAAGTACACCAGTTCCGGCACGGTCATGATCAGGTGCGCCAGGGACGCGGCGAACAGCGTACCGATGGCCACTTTCATGGCATGGCCACCGCCGCGCTCTTCCCAGGTGATCGACAGGCGTTCGATGGTCATGGTCAGGATCACCATCGGGAACAGCGCGACCGACAAGCCGCGCTCCAGGCCGAGTTTATGGCTGAACAGGCTGATGGCCGCAATCAGCACCACCACGAACGTCAGCACCACCGACAGCCTCGGCAGCATTTGCAGTTTCAGGTGTTCAAGGTAGGAGCGCAGCGACAGGCCCAGCGCCGTGATGATGGTAAACAGCATGATACCGAAGCCGAGTTGGGTTTCGCGGAAGGCCAGGGCGATCAGCACCGGGGTGAAGGTGCCCAGGGTCTGGATGCCGATCAGGTTGCGCAGGATGAGGATCACCAGCACGCCGATCGGGATCATCACCATGATCATGAAGGTCTGCTGGGTTTGCAGCGGCAGGCCGTACAGCGAGTACTCGAGGAAGTTGGCGTCGGTGTTTTCGTCGGTCAGCTTGGCCAGGCGAATGGCGTTCATTTCGCTGTTGTTCAGGCTGAAGGTCACGTTGGCTTTCTTGCCGCCATCGACGGTGATCAGGTTTTCGTCGCCGGTCCACCACAGCAGGCGGTCGCTTGGCAGGCCTTGTTCACCGGTTTCCGGGTTGAAGTACAGCCAGTCCGTGCCATTGAAACTGCGCAGCCACAGTTCCGGCATTTGCGGCTGGTCGGCCACCAGGCGGATGGTGTGGACCTTTTCGATCGGTACGTGGGCGATGGACAGCAGCAACTCGACGATTTTCGCCTTGTGCGCGGCGGAAGGATCACCGGCCAGCAGCAGTTTCACGTTGTCGTCGTTGAGGTTGTTGACCCGCTTGATGGCTTCTCCGACAAAGGTTTCGACGTCGGCCGAGTGTTGGCGAATCGGTGCGAGCAGGGCTTCGGCGGCGATTTTTTCCGGGCCTTCGATGGTCATGCTGTCGCGAAAGGTCGGGCCTTTGATCTTGGCTTTCTCGCCGGAATAACGCTTGGTCAGCACCAGGCGGTAATACAGCGTCTGATTGCCTTTGGCCCGGCGTGCCGACCAGGTGACCTTGCGGTTTCCGTCGACCCGGTTCACGGCCACGCCGTAGTTGTTGGAGATGAAGCTCTCGTTGAGGCTGACGAAGTCGCGGCTCAGCGGCGGCACGAACATCTGGATCTTGACCGGGTCCTTGGCACTGGCGACGAACTCGACCTTGGCGTCGATGTTCCACAGGTCGTCGGTGGCGTCTTCGGTCACCGGGATGCCCAGTACGAAGATCTGGTAGGCCGTAACTGAAATGCCCAGCACCACCAGGATGGCGATCAGCAGTTTCAGGTGAAGGGTAAGAGAGCGCATTTGAATTACTCGGCGGTATGAGCGTCGGTGGTGCAGGCAGGTTTGCCGGCAGCATATTTAAGGCTGGGGTCAACCAGTGCATCGAAGCGCTTGAGCGCTTCGGAGCCAATCAGTAGCGGGTATTGGAAAGCGCTGCGGTCGGTCAGGTTCACTTCGATGCTGCGCAGGGCCGAGCCCATGCAGATGTCCAGTTCGATCACCGGGCGGGCGGTGTACTTCTTGCCTTCCTCCGGGTCGTAGTCGCCGGCCCGGCGCTTGATCTTGCTGACACGGGCCAGCGGGCGTTCGATCGGGTGCGAATGGGCGGCGTCGATGGCCAGGTAAAAGCGTACCCACGACTCGCCGTTGCGTTTGAAGCGTTTGATATCCCGGGCACTCAGGGACGCGGTTTTCGCCCCGGTGTCGAGTTTGGCTGCCACTTCCAGGTTAATGCCATTGAGCGATGCGTACTCATTGAGGCCATACACGGTCTTTTCCCCGGCCATTGCGAAACCAGGCAGACAAAGCAAATAAAGGAAGGTAACGAAGGGCTTGAGTCTCATAAATCCTGATGCGCAGCGGTCCGACTTGATTCAAGGCCCTGGCATCGCTGCGCAAGCTCCCTCGTATGCCTGGCAGGGTTTTATGACAGGCAGTGCAGATGTGACAACCAAATGCGGGCGGCATTCTAGCACGGTGGTCTGTTGGCGCCAGCGCTGGCCGGTGGCTATAAATAGAGGGGTTGCTTCGTAATGGTGCAACCGGTTATCAGAAGATTGTCGACAATATCGATTTAGCCTTTGACTGTGCCGCCTGTATTCGTTAGTTTTTGCGGCATTGGCTTACAAGGTGTCGACAATATGCTGGATCAACTCGATCCCCCGGTTTCTACGCAGGACGATACGGAGACACTTTCCGAGAACGTCTTCCGACGCATTCAGGCGGCTATCGTCAAAGGCGATATCGCGCCGGGCAGCAAAATCTCCGAACCGGAACTGGCGCGCACCTACGGCATCAGCCGTGGCCCGTTGCGCGAGGCCATCCACCGTCTGGAAGGCCAGCGCCTGCTGGTTCGCGTGCCGCATGTCGGCGCACGGGTGGTGTCGCTTAACCACGCCGAACTGATCGAGCTATACGAAATCCGCGAATCCCTGGAAGGCATGGCCTGTCGCCTGGCCGCCGAACGCATGAGCCTCGAAGAAATCGACGAACTGCGTCGGGTCCTGGAAACCCACGAGCGCGATGAGGCGTTTCAGGCCGGGAGAGGCTACTACCAGCAGGAAGGCGATTTCGACTTCCATTACCGAATCATCCAGGGCAGCGGCAACCGTACGCTGACCCAAATGCTCTGCGGCGAGTTGTATCAACTGGTGCGCATGTACCGCATCCAGTTTTCCACCACGCCCAATCGCCCGCACCAGGCGTTTGCCGAGCACCACCGCATTCTCGATGCCATCGCCGACCGTGACGGTGAGCTGGCCGAGTTGTTGATGCGCCGTCACATCGGCGCCTCCAAACGCAACATCGCCCGTCATTACCAGGACGGCGCTAACCCGACAGCCAAACGAGGTGAGTCATGAGTTTGAACAAGAGCACTCCAGGCCAGCGTTTCCGCGATGCGGTCGCCAGCGAACATCCACTGCAAGTGGTCGGCGCGATCAACGCCAACCACGCGCTGCTGGCCAAACGCGCCGGTTTCAAGGCGATCTACCTGTCGGGTGGCGGGGTGGCTGCCGGCTCCCTCGGCGTGCCTGACCTGGGCATCACCGGCCTGGATGACGTGCTGACCGACGTGCGCCGTATCACCGATGTTTGCGACCTGCCGCTGCTGGTGGACGTGGACACCGGTTTCGGTTCCTCGGCGTTCAACGTCGCTCGTACCGTCAAGTCGATGATCAAGTTTGGCGCGGCGGCGATTCATATCGAAGACCAGGTCGGCGCCAAGCGCTGCGGCCACCGTCCTAACAAGGAAATCGTGACCCAACAGGAAATGGTCGACCGCATCAAGGCGGCCGTCGATGCCCGTACCGATGACAGCTTCGTGATCATGGCCCGTACCGACGCCCTGGCGGTGGAAGGCCTGGAATCTGCCCTGGATCGCGCAGCCGCGTGCATCGAGGCCGGCGCCGACATGGTGTTCCCGGAAGCCATCACTGAACTTGAAATGTACAAGCTGTTCGCCAGCCGCGTGAAAGCGCCGATCCTGGCCAACATCACCGAGTTCGGCGCGACGCCGCTGTACACCACCGAGCAACTGGCCGCGGCCGACGTATCCCTGGTGCTGTACCCGTTGTCGGCGTTCCGCGCCATGAACAAGGCCGCGGAAAACGTCTACACCGCGATCCGCCGCGATGGCACTCAACAGAACGTCATCGACACCATGCAGACCCGCATGGAGCTTTACGATCGCATCGACTACCACACCTTCGAGCAGAAGCTCGATGCGTTGTTCGCGTCAAAGAAATAATGAAAGCCCTGTAGCAGCTGCCGAGCCTGCGAGGCTGCGTTCGAGGCCGAAGGACTCGCAAAACCGGATATCCGTGCAGGCAGGTTTTACGACTGCTGCGCAGCCGGACGCAGGCTTCGCCAGCTGCTACAGAGAGCGGTGTAAATTTAATAAATTTGCCGATTCCCTAACAAATTCAAGATTGGAGGCAGAAATGGCCGAAGCAAAAGTACTCAGTGGCGCCGGGCTCCGTGGCCAGGTAGCCGGGCAAACTGCACTGTCCACCGTGGGCCAGTCCGGTGCCGGTCTGACATATCGTGGTTACGACGTTCGTGAACTGGCGGCGGACGCACAGTTTGAAGAAGTCGCTTACCTGCTGTTGTACGGCGAGCTGCCGAGCAAGGCGCAACTGGCAGCCTACGTTGCTAAGCTGAGCAAGCTGCGCGACCTGCCGCAAGCGCTCAAAGAAGTGCTGGAACGCATCCCCGCCGACGCCCACCCGATGGACGTGATGCGCACCGGCTGCTCGTTCCTGGGCAACCTGGAGCCGGAGAACAACTTCTCCGAGCAACACGACAAGACCGACCGCCTGCTGGCCGCGTTCCCGGCGATCATGACCTACTGGTATCGCTTCAGCCACGAAGGCAAGCGCATCGATTGCGTGACCGACGAGCAGTCCATCGGTGGCCACTTCCTGCACCTGCTGCACGGCAAGAAGCCGAGCGAGTTGCACGTCAAGGTGATGAACGTTTCGCTGATCCTCTACGCAGAGCACGAGTTCAACGCGTCGACCTTCACCGCGCGTGTTTGCGCATCGACCCTGTCGGACCTGTATTCGTGCATCACCGCGGCCATCGGTTCGCTGCGCGGCCCGCTGCATGGCGGCGCCAACGAAGCGGCGATGGAAATGATCGAGCGCTTCTCGTCGCCGGAAGACGCGATCAAGGGCACCCTCGGCATGCTCGAGCGCAAGGACAAGATCATGGGCTTCGGCCACGCGATCTATAAGGACAACGATCCGCGCAACGAAGTGATCAAGGGCTGGTCGAAAAAACTTGCTGACGAGGTGGGCGACAAGGTGTTGTTCCCGGTGTCCGAAGCCATCGACAAGACCATGTGGGAGCAGAAGAAACTGTTCCCGAACGCCGACTTCTATCATGCCTCGGCGTACCACTTCATGGGCATCCCGACCAAGTTGTTCACACCGATCTTCGTCTGCTCGCGCCTGACCGGCTGGGCCGCCCACGTGTACGAACAACGTGCCAACAACCGCATCATCCGTCCAAGCGCCGAGTACACCGGCGTTGAACAGCGCAAGTTCGTACCAATCGAACAACGCTGAATGGTGGAGGGCTGCCGCGCTGGTTACTGAATGAACCGGGAACCACTGTGGGAGCGGGCTTGCTCGCGAAGACGGACTGACATCCAACATTGATGTTGACTGATACACCGCTTTCGCGAGCAAGCCCGCTCCCACATTTGACCGAGTCCAGATCAGTACCGGTGCCAGGCCCCGCCTTTTGTAACTACCGTGACCGAGTCCTGACGATGAACACTCAATTTCGCAAATCGCTGCCCGGCAGCAAACTGGATTACTTCGACGTCCGTGCGGCAGTCGAGGCCATTCAGCCCGGCGCCTACGACACCCTGCCTTACACCTCTCGCGTGCTGGCGGAAAACCTTGTGCGTCGCTGCGATCCGGCCACGCTCACCGAATCCCTGAAACAATTCATCGAACGCAAGCGCGACCTCGACTTCCCGTGGTTCCCTGCCCGCGTGGTGTGCCACGACATTCTCGGCCAGACCGCGCTGGTCGACCTCGCCGGTCTGCGTGATGCCATCGCCCTGCAAGGCGGTGACCCGGCGCAAGTCAACCCGGTGGTGCCGACCCAACTGATCGTCGACCACTCCCTGGCCGTCGAGCGCGGTGGTTTCGATCCAGAGGCGTTCGAGAAGAACCGCGCCATCGAAGACCGTCGCAACGAAGACCGTTTCCACTTCATCAACTGGACCAAGAAGGCGTTCAAGAACGTCGACGTGATCCCTCCGGGCAACGGCATCATGCACCAGATCAACCTGGAGAAAATGTCTCCGGTGATCCAGGTGCGTGACGGCGTGGCCTTCCCTGATACCTGCGTCGGCACCGACAGCCACACCCCGCACGTCGATGCGTTGGGCGTGATCGCCATCGGTGTCGGTGGTCTCGAAGCCGAAAGCGTGATGCTTGGCCGCGCATCGTGGATGCGTCTGCCGGAAAGCGTTGGCGTCGAACTGACCGGCAAGCTGCAACCGGGCATCACCGCCACCGACATGGTGCTGGCGCTGACCGAATTCCTGCGCAAGCAAAAAGTCGTTGGCGCGTGGCTGGAGTTCTTCGGTGAAGGTGCATCGGCGCTGACCCTCGGCGACCGCGCGACCATCTCCAACATGGCCCCGGAATACGGCGCCACCGCGGCGATGTTCTACATCGACCAGCAGACCATCGACTACCTCAGGCTCACCGGCCGTGAAGACGAGCAGGTGCAGTTGGTGGAGAACTACGCCAGGCAGGTCGGCCTGTGGGCTGACAGCCTCAAAGGCGCACAGTACGAGCGCGGCCTGACCTTTGACCTGTCTTCGGTCGTGCGCAACATGGCTGGCCCAAGCAACCCGCACGCTCGTGTAGCGGTTTCTGATCTGGCGGCCAAAGGCATCTCCGGCCAATGGGATGATGTGCCAGGTCAAATGCCGGATGGCGCGGTGATCATCGCCGCGATCACCAGTTGCACCAACACCAGCAACCCGCGCAACGTGATCGCCGCCGGCCTGCTGGCGCGCAACGCCAACAAGCTCGGCCTGACCCGCAAACCATGGGTCAAGTCGTCCCTGGCACCGGGTTCGAAAACCGTCGCGCTGTACCTCGACGAAGCCGGCCTGACCGATGAGCTGGACAAACTTGGCTTCGGCGTCGTGGCCTTCGCCTGCACCACCTGCAACGGCATGTCCGGCGCACTGGACCCGGTGATCCAGCAAGAGATCATCGACCGCGACCTGTACGCCACTGCCGTGTTGTCCGGTAACCGCAACTTCGACGGCCGGATCCACCCGTACGCCAAGCAGGCGTTCCTCGCTTCGCCGCCATTGGTCGTTGCTTACGCCATCGCCGGTACCATCCGTTTCGACATCGAAAAGGATGTGCTGGGCGTGGTGGATGGCAAGGAAATCCGCCTGAAAGACATCTGGCCGAGCGACGAAGAAATCGACGCAGTGGTCAAGGCGTCGGTCAAGCCGGAGCAGTTCCGTCAGGTCTACATTCCGATGTTCGCCATCCACGAAGACACCGGTCCGAAAGTCGCGCCGCTGTACGAGTGGCGTGAGATGAGCACCTACATCCGCCGTCCGCCGTACTGGGAAGGCGCGTTGGCCGGGGCCCGTCCGCTTAAGGGCATGCGCCCGCTGGCGGTACTGCCGGACAACATCACCACCGATCACCTGTCGCCATCCAACGCCATCATGATGGACAGCGCCGCCGGCGAATACCTGGCGAAAATGGGCCTGCCGGAAGAGGACTTCAACTCTTACGCGACTCACCGTGGTGACCACCTGACCGCGCAGCGCGCGACCTTCGCCAACCCGAAACTGTTCAACGAAATGGTTCAGGAAAACGGCAAGGTCAAGCAGGGTTCGCTGGCTCGCGTCGAGCCGGAAGGCCAAGTGATGCGCATGTGGGAAGCGATTGAAACCTACATGGAGCGCAAGCAACCGCTGATCATCATCGCCGGCGCTGACTACGGTCAGGGATCGTCCCGCGACTGGGCGGCCAAGGGCGTGCGCCTGGCGGGTGTGGAGGCGATTGCCGCCGAAGGTTTCGAACGCATTCACCGCACCAACCTGGTGGGCATGGGCGTGTTGCCGCTGGAGTTCAAACCAGGCACCAACCGCCACACCCTGGCCATCGACGGCAGCGAAACCTATGACGTGATTGGCGACCGCACCCCGCGTGCCGAGCTGACGCTGGTGATCCATCGCAAGAATGGCGAGCGCGTCGATGTGCCGGTGACCTGCCGCCTCGACACCGCCGAAGAAGTGTCGATCTACGAGGCCGGCGGCGTATTGCAACGCTTTGCCCAGGACTTCCTCGAAGAGTCGGCGGTTGCTGTTTAACACACGCTTAACAGACACGGGACCTTGGGTCCCGTGTCTCATTTCAAGGAGTAACGAGCACCATGGCTCATGCACCGCAGATCAAAATTCCCGCTACCTACATGCGCGGCGGCACTAGCAAAGGCGTATTCTTCAGCCTGACGGATTTGCCGGAAGCGGCACAGGTTCCAGGCCCGGCCCGCGATGCCTTGCTGCTGCGCGTGATCGGCAGCCCCGATCCGTACGACAAGCAAATCGACGGCATGGGCGGCGCGACCTCAAGCACCAGCAAAACCGTGATCCTGTCGAAAAGCACCCAGGCCGATCACGACGTCGATTACCTGTTCGGTCAGGTTTCGATCGACAAACCTTTCGTGGACTGGAGCGGCAACTGCGGCAACCTGACCGCGGCAGTCGGTTCGTTTGCCGTCAGCAATGGCCTGGTGGAGGCCAGCCGCATCCCGCACAACGGCGTGGCGGTGGTTCGCGTGTGGCAGTCCAACATCGGCAAGACCATCATCGCCCACGTGCCGATCACCAATGGTGAAGTACAGGAGACCGGCGATTTCGAACTCGACGGCGTGACCTTCCCGGCGGCCGAAGTGCAGATCGAGTTCCTCGACCCGGCAGCGGATGAAGAGGGCGGCGGCGGTTCGATGTTCCCGACCGGCAATCTTGTGGATGACCTGGAAGTACCCGGCGTCGGCACCTTCAAGGCGACCATGATCAATGCCGGCATTCCGACGATTTTCGTCAATGCCGAAGACATCGGCTACAAGGGCACCGAGTTGCAGGGCGCGATCAATGGCGACCCGAAAGCCTTGCTGATGTTCGAAACCATCCGCGCTTACGGCGCATTGCGCATGGGCCTGATCTCGAACGTCGACGAAGCGGCCAAGCGGCAGCACACGCCGAAATTGGCTTTCGTCGCCAAACCGGCGGACTACGTTTCGTCCAGTGGCAAAGCCATTGCGGCGGGCGATGTCGATCTGCTGGTGCGTGCGCTGTCCATGGGCAAGCTGCACCACGCAATGATGGGTACTGCTGCGGTGGCAATCGGTACGGCGGCAGCAATCACCGGCACTTTGGTGAACCTCGCGGCAGGCGGTATCGAACGCAACGCGGTGCGTTTCGGCCATCCGTCCGGTACTTTGCGCGTCGGTGCCGAGGCCAGCCAGGTCAACGGCGAGTGGACCGTGAACAAGGCGATCATGAGCCGCAGTGCGCGGGTGTTGATGGAAGGGTTTGTTCGTGTACCGGGTGATTCTTTCTAAGATCACCCAAAACCCTGTGGGAGCGAGCCTGCTCGCGATGGACCTGAGAGCACCACTGGGTGTCAGGCACCCAGCGTTATCGTTGACGACCATCGCGAGCAAAGCTCGCTCCTGCAAGAGTGAATCGAACATGAGTGCCAACGTCGACCTGAACAACCGCCCCGACTACGACAAGGTCCTGCAGGACATTGCCGATTACGTACTCAACTACAAGGTCGAGTCCGCAGAGGCGCTGGATACCGCGCGCAACTGTCTGATCGATACCTTGGGTTGCGGCCTGCTGGCCCTGCGTTTTCCGGAGTGCACCAAGCATTTGGGGCCCGTGGTGGAAGGCACCGTCGTGCCGTTCGGCGCCCGGGTGCCGGGGACCAGTTACCGACTCGATCCGGTGAAGGCGGCGTGGGACATCGGTTGCATCGTGCGCTGGCTCGACTACAACGACACCTGGCTCGCGGCGGAGTGGGGGCATCCGTCGGACAACCTTGGCGGCATTCTCGCGGTGGCTGACCATTTTTCACAAAAGCGCCTGGCCAATGGCGAGGTACCGCTGATCATGGGTACAGTGCTGGAAGCGATGATCATGGCTCACGAGATTCAAGGCGTGATTGCCCTGGAAAACTCGTTCAACCGCGTTGGCCTCGATCACGTCATTCTGGTGAAAGTCGCCTCCACCGCGGTCACCGCCAAGCTGATGGGGGCCAATCGCGAGCAGTTGTTGTCGGCGTTGTCTCATGCCTTTGCTGACGGTCAGGCATTGCGCACGTATCGGCACGCACCGAATGCCGGTTCGCGCAAATCCTGGGCGGCGGGGGATGCGTCCAGTCGTGGCGTGCGTTTGGCGGACATGGCGATGCGCGGCGAGATGGGCATTCCCGGTGTATTGAGTGCCAGGCAGTGGGGGTTTTACGACGTATTGTTCAGCCACACCAACAATGATCTGGCGCTCAAGCCTGAAGACAAGCGTGTGTTCAGTTTTTCGCGGCCGTACGGCAGTTATGTGATGGAAAACGTGTTGTTCAAAATCAGTTTCCCGGCCGAGTTCCACGCGCAAACGGCCTGTGAGGCGGCGGTGACCCTGCACCCGCAGGTGCGCAATCGCCTGCATGAAATCGACAGGATCGTGATTACTACGCACGAGTCGGCGATTCGCATCATTTCCAAGGTCGGCCCACTGGCCAATGCCGCTGATCGCGATCACTGCATCCAGTACATGACGGCTGTACCGCTGGCTTTCGGCAATCTGGTTGCCGAGTACTACGAAGATGATTTTCACAAGGCACATCCGATTATCGATGTGCTTCGCGACAAGATGGTGATTGTTGAGGAACCGCGCTACACCCGTGAGTATCTGGAGGCAGACAAGCGTTCCATCGCCAATGCGGTGCAGGTGTTCTTCAAGGATGGTTCGAGCACGGAAAATGTCGTCGTGGAATACCCGATTGGACATCGTCGGCGTCGGGCTGAAGGTATTGCGTTGCTGGAGGACAAGTTCAAAGCGAATTTGCTGACACGATTCACCGGACAGCGTAGCGAGGAGATTTTTGCGCTGTGCAAGGATCAACAGAAACTCGAGGCGACACCGGTGAACCGGTTTGTGGATTTGTTTGTTATCTAGGAGATCGAGTTATCGTTCATCGCGAGCAAGCCCGCTCCCACAGGGGATCTGCTGTGAACACAAAATTTGTGTATGACAGAAATCCAATGTGGGAGCGGGCTTGCTCGCGAAAGCGGTAGATCAGGCGCCGGAGAACTACTTGAAGCGCCGCTCGACGCCTTTCTCCACAAGGATTTTCGCGGAGATTTCTTCCACGGAAAAATGCGTGGAGTTGATGTTCGGAATGCTCTCGCGGCGGAACAGGTTTTCCACCTCGCGCACCTCGAACTCGCACTGGGCGTAGCTCGAATAGCGGCTGTTGGGTTTGCGCTCGTTGCGGATCGCGGTAAGGCGGTCCGGGTCGATGGTCAGGCCGAACAGCTTGTGCTGGTGGGCGCGCAGGGCGGAGGGCAGTTGCAGGCGTTCCATGTCGTCTTCGGTCAGCGGGTAGTTGGCTGCGCGGATACCGAATTGCATCGCCATGTACAGGCACGTCGGCGTCTTACCACATCGCGACACGCCCACTAGTATCAGGTCGGCCTTGTCGTAATAGTGCGTGCGGGCGCCGTCGTCGTTGTCGAGGGCGAAGTTAACGGCCTCGATGCGCTCCATGTAATTGGTGTTGGCGCCGATGGAGTGGGACTTGCCCACGGTGTAGGAAGAATGTTCGGTCAGTTCCTGTTCAAGCGGTGCCAGGAACGTCGAGAAAATGTCGATCATGAAACCATTCGAGGTTGCGAGAATCTCACGAATGTCCTGATTGACGATGGTGTCGAAGATAATCGGACGGAAGCCGTCGGTTTCGGCGGCTTTGTTGATTTGTTGTACCATGGCCCGCGCTTTGTCCACGTTGTCGATGTACGGCCGCGTGACTTTGCTGAAGGTAATGTTTTCGAACTGCGCCAGAAGGCTTTGACCCAGGGTTTCGGCGGTAATGCCGGTACCATCGGAGATAAAGAAAGCAGATCGTTTCATTTGCACCTTGGGCCTTAAGCTAGTGACGAATCTTGGATATGATAGGCGCGATTTGCCGGCCACCATTGGCCCGCATTCTCACTTATTTTCCAGGTCCAGGCCATATAGCCGGTAAATGCACACTTAAGCAGCCGGTTTCTGAGCTTTTCCAACACAGTTAGTGGAGAGATCACCTTGGTAGAGTACGTAGTTTCCCTCGATAAGCTCGGCAAACACGATGTTGAGCATGTGGGGGGCAAGAACGCATCCCTGGGCGAGATGATCAGCAACCTTGCAGGTGCCGGTGTATCGGTGCCCGGCGGCTTCGCCACGACCGCTCAGGCTTATCGTGATTTCCTGGAGCTGAGCGGCCTGAATCAGCAGATTCACGATGCGCTCGATGCCCTGGACGTCGATGACGTGAATGCCCTGGCCAAGACCGGTGCCCAGATCCGCCAATGGATCATGGAAGCCGAGTTCCCTGAAAAACTGAATGCCGAAATCCGTACCGCGTTCGCCACGCTGTCCGCCGGCAACCCTGACATGGCCGTGGCCGTGCGTTCTTCGGCCACTGCCGAAGACTTGCCGGACGCATCCTTTGCCGGCCAGCAGGAAACCTTCCTGAACATCCGTGGTGTCGAAAACGTCATTCGCGCCGCCAAAGAGGTGTTCGCCTCGCTGTTCAACGACCGCGCCATCTCCTATCGCGTGCACCAGGGCTTCGATCACAAGCTGGTCGCCCTGTCCGCTGGCGTGCAGCGCATGGTCCGTTCGGAAACCGGCACCGCCGGCGTGATGTTCACCCTCGATACCGAATCGGGCTTCCGTGACGTGGTGTTCATCACCGGCGCCTACGGCCTGGGTGAAACCGTTGTGCAAGGCGCGGTGAACCCGGATGAGTTCTATGTCCACAAGGGCACGCTGGCTGCCGGTCGTCCGGCCATCCTGCGTCGCAACCTGGGCAGCAAGGCCATCAAGATGATCTACGGCGACGAAGCCAAGGCCGGTCGTTCGGTGAAGACTGTCGACGTGGACAAGGCCGAGCGCGCGCGTTTCTGCCTGACCGACGCTGAAGTCAGCGAACTGGCCAAGCAGGCGATGATCATCGAGAAGCACTACAAGTGCCCGATGGACATCGAGTGGGCCAAGGACGGTGACGACGGCAAGCTGTACATCGTGCAGGCCCGTCCGGAAACCGTGAAGAGCCGCACCCAGGCCAACGTCATGGAACGTTACCTGCTGAAAGAGACCGGCACCGTACTGGTGGAAGGCCGTGCCATTGGCCAGCGCATCGGTGCCGGCAAGGTCCGCATCATCAAGGACGTGTCCGAGATGGACAAGGTCCAGCCAGGCGACGTACTGGTTTCCGACATGACCGACCCGGACTGGGAACCGGTCATGAAGCGCGCCAGCGCCATCGTCACCAACCGTGGTGGCCGTACTTGTCACGCGGCGATCATCGCCCGTGAGCTGGGAATTCCTGCGGTAGTCGGTTGCGGCAACGCCACCCAACTGTTGAAAGACGGCCAGGGCGTGACCGTTTCCTGCGCTGAAGGCGACACCGGTTTCATCTTCGAAGGCGAACTGGGCTTCGACATCAAGAAGAACTCCGTAGATGCCATGCCGGAGCTGCCGTTCAAGATCATGATGAACGTCGGCAACCCGGACCGCGCCTTCGACTTCGCGCAGCTGCCGAACGCCGGTGTGGGCCTGGCCCGTCTGGAGTTCATCATCAACCGCATGATCGGCGTGCACCCCAAGGCACTGCTGAACTACGACGGTCTGCCGCTGGACATCAAGGAAAGCGTCGACAAGCGCATCGCCGGTTACAACGACCCGGTCGGCTTCTACGTCGAGAAACTGGTCGAAGGCATCAGCACCCTGGCGGCTGCGTTCTGGCCGAAGAAGGTCATCGTGCGCCTGTCGGACTTCAAGTCCAACGAATACGCCAACCTGATCGGCGGCAAGCTGTACGAGCCGGAAGAAGAGAACCCGATGCTGGGCTTCCGCGGCGCTTCGCGTTACATCAGCGAATCGTTCCGTGACTGCTTCGAACTCGAGTGCCGTGCCCTCAAGCGCGTGCGCAACGAGATGGGCCTGACAAACGTCGAAATCATGGTGCCTTTCGTCCGTACCCTGGGCGAAGCGAGCCAGGTGGTGGATCTGCTGGCGGAAAACGGCCTGGCCCGTGGCCAGAATGGCCTGCGCGTGATCATGATGTGCGAACTGCCGTCCAACGCCATCCTGGCTGAAGAGTTCCTTGAGTTCTTCGACGGTTTCTCCATAGGTTCCAACGACCTGACCCAGCTGACCCTGGGCCTGGATCGTGACTCCGGCATCATCGCCCACCTGTTCGACGAGCGTAATCCGGCGGTCAAGAAGCTGTTGGCCAACGCCATTGCCGCGTGCAACAAGGCCGGCAAATACATCGGCATCTGCGGCCAGGGTCCTTCGGACCACCCGGACCTGGCCAAGTGGCTGATGGAGCAGGGCATTGAAAGCGTTTCGTTGAACCCGGACTCCGTACTGGAAACCTGGTTCTTCCTGGCTGAGGGTCAGGCTTCGGCTTGATCCTGTGTGAACGTACCGCTCACATGCCTTTGTAGGAGCGAGCTTGCTCGCGATGGACGCCAACGATAACGCGTTTATCCTGGATAAACGTGGTGTCCTGAAGTTCTTCGCGAGCAGGGCTCGCTCCTACAGGGAGCGGTCTTTTTGAGATTCAAGCAGGGCGGGCTCCATCTGGATGCCGCCCTTTTTTGTGCAAGAGATTATGCAAAGCAGCAGCAACCTATTTCCTGTCGCCCTGATCAGCGCCGAACGGCGCGGTGATCTGAGCGAAGATGTCTATCGTTTGAAACCCGGTAACAGCCCCGACTTCACCGTCGAACTGGCTGTGACACGCCTTGGCATGGCCGATGAGTCGTCCTCCCGTGGCGTGCCGGTGATCCTGCTGCACGGCAGCTTTTCCAATCGCCGGTTCTGGTTTTCTCCCAAGGGTCTGGGATTGGGGGCTTACCTGGCCCGCCAGGGGTTCGACGTCTGGATTCCGGAAATGCGCGGTCACGGCCTGTCCCAGCGTAACCATGACTACCGCAAGAACCGTGTCGCCGACTACGCACGCTATGACCTGCCGGCCATTGGCGCGTTCGTGCGCGAACAGAGTGGGCAGGTGCCGCACTGGATCGGTCACTCGTTGGGCGGTACTACACTGGCCGCTGCATTGGGTGGCGAGTACATCGGTGAGCCGGTCGTGGCCTCGGCGGCGTTTTTCGGTACGCAAGTCAGTCGTACCTACTGGCCATTGAAGATTCCACCGGTGGAGTGGAGCGGTCGTTTCATTCTCAAGCGTTTTGCCCAATTGTCCGGCTCAAGGCTCAAGCGCGGTCCGGAGGATGAGCCCATCGGCCTGGCCCTGGAAAGCATGCGCTGGTTTGGTTTGTTCGGGCGCTTCGGTGATGCCGACAAGGACTGGTGGGCAGGCCTGGCCGAGGTCAAGTTGCCCGTATTGGCGGTCAGTGCCGCGGGTGATCATCAGGACCCGGCCTGGGCGTGTCGCAAACTGTTCGAGCAGTTCGGTTCCGGGCACAAGCAATTTATCAACCTGGGGCGCGAGCAGGGCTTCGGCGACAATTTCGGTCACGTGGAAATGCTCGTCAGCAAGGCAGCCCAGGCTGAAGTCTGGCCTTTGGTGACTCGCTGGCTGGCCGATCAGCAGACGCCTTTGCCGGGCGCGCAACAGGATTTTGCCGCGGCAATCTGAGCCTGACGCTCTAACAAGGGCATTTCGCTCTGGTCGGCTTGCGGCTAAGATATGACGCATTGAGCTGTTCTGGTCACTTTCAGTGACTGAGCCATCACTGATGTTCGTGCTGTCTTCCTCTTCACAGGAGTTTCTCGATGATCCATTACCTCACGCCTGACCTTTGCGATACCTATCCGGAACTGGTGCAGGTGCTGGAACCGATGTTCAGCAATTTCGGCGGCCGTGATTCCTTCGGCGGCGAAATCGTGACCATCAAGTGCTTCGAAGACAACTCGCGGGTCAAGGAGCAAGTCGAGCTCAAGGGGAATGGCAAAGTGCTGGTGGTAGACGGTGGCGGTTCCCTGCGTCATGCGTTGCTGGGGGACATGCTGGCCGAGAAAGCTGCGAAAAACGGTTGGGAAGGGCTGGTGATCTACGGTTGCATCCGTGACGTCGATATCATCGCGCAGACCGATCTGGGCGTTCAGGCCCTCGCCAGCCACCCGAGGAAATCCGACAGGCGCGGGCTCGGCGATCTCAACGTTGCCGTGACCTTCGCAGGCGTGACTTTCTACCCAGGCCATTACATCTATGCGGACAACAACGGCGTGATCATCTCGCCCAGCCCGCTGAAAATGCCTGAATAAAGCGCGGGTCGACCAAAGGAGTGCGGATGTTCGAGGAAGAAAACGCGCAATGGGGGCTGGTGCATGCCCTGGTGCTGGACGGTAAAGGCGGCGCGCGTTCGATTGCCCGGACTGAACTCGATGACTTGCAGCTGCAGGCCCATGAAAGCCTGTGGCTGCACTGGGATCGCAGTCATCCGCAAACCCGGACCTGGTTACGCAAATCCAGTGGTCTGAGCGAATTCAGCTGTGATCTGTTACTCGAAGAAAACACCCGTCCGCGACTTTTACAGCTTTCCGACAGCGAATTGCTGCTATTTTTGCGCGGGGTCAATCTGAATCCCGGTGCCGAGCCGGAAGACATGGTGTCGGTGCGGATCTTCGGCTCTGCCCAGCGTGTCATTTCCCTGCGTTTGCGTCCGTTGCGTGCCACTGACGAGTTGCTGGTGCAACTGTCCGAGGGCAAGGGGCCGAAAACCGCGTCCGAACTCATCCTTTGCATGGCGCAGTACCTCACCAACAAGGTGCAGGATCTGGTCAGCTGTCTCTCGGAAGTGGTCGATGAAGAAGAAGAAAAGCTGGATGCCGACGAACGGTATACTCCTGAGCACGGATCGGTTTTGCAGATTCGTCGCCGGGCGGCTGCGTTGAAGCGCTTTCTTGCTCCGCAGCGGGACATTTTCGGGCAGTTGACGCGGATCAAGTTGCCCTGGTTCGTCGAGGACGATGGCGACTACTGGAACGAATTGAACAACAGCCTGACCCGCTACCTCGAAGAGCTGGAGCTGACCCGGGAGCGGGTGGGGCTGGTCCTGGAGGCAGAAGACCGTCGCTTGAGCGTGCGCATGAACCGCACGATGTATCGCTTCGGGATCATCACCGGGATCTTTTTGCCGATGAGTTTTCTGGCCGGGCTTTTGGGGATCAACGTCGGTGGAATTCCATTCTCTGCCAGCCCTTACGGCTTTCTGATCGCCTGCCTGATGATGGTCTCGGTGGCGCTGGGGCAGTGGTGGTTGTTCCGACGTTTGCGCTGGGTCTGAGGAAAACCATGTGACCCGACCAAAACTGACCGCGTCTCCCACAGACATCACGAGAGGTGCGTATGCACGATCCGTTTGAACAGTCTTTACGCGACATGCTCAACGCCTCACCGTCCACCCGGGACGACGATGCGTGCCTGGGGCGTGTGCTGAAAACCGCCAACCGCCAGGTCGGCGCCGGTGATTTGTTCAGCCTGCTGGGGCGCTGGTTGCCCGCACTGATGATCGCCCTGAATAACGGATCGGCCCATGTCGCGCCGGTATCCCGTCTTCGTAAACCTGCTGCTCGCACTGCTGATAAGGCTGATTGAATATGGAACTTGATCTCTGGACTCAGAGCCTCGTCACTGCAATGACTGCGTTGTGGACCAAGGTTGCGAACTTCATTCCGAACCTGTTCGGCGCACTGGTCGTGCTGCTGTTGGGTTTTGTCGTGGCCAAGCTGCTCGACACCCTGCTGTCCAAACTGCTCGCCAAATTGGGCCTTGACCGCTTGATGGGGGGCACCGGACTGACCAAATTGCTGTCGCGCGCCGGGTTGCAGGTGCCTATTTCGACCCTGATCGGCAAGATCGTCTATTGGTTCGTTCTGCTGATATTTCTGGTTTCTGCCGCAGAATCTCTTGGTCTTGAGCGAGTTTCAGCTACGCTGGACATGCTTGCGTTGTATTTGCCGAAGGTATTCGGCGCGGCGCTGGTGTTGCTGGTAGGTGTCTTGCTGGCGCAACTGGCCAACGGTCTGGTGCGCGGAGCAGCAGAAGGCGTGGGTCTGGACTATGCTTCAGGGCTTGGTCGGATTGCCCAGGGCCTGGTGATCATCATCAGTATTTCGGTCGCGATCAGCCAGTTGGAGGTCAAGACTGACCTGCTGAACCATGTGATCGTGATTGTGTTGATAACCGTTGGTCTGGCGGTAGCGCTGGCCATGGGGTTGGGAAGCCGGGAAATTGCCGGCCAGATTCTCGCGGGAATCTACGTGCGTGAGCTGTACCAGGTTGGGCAACAAGTGCGTGTTGGCGAGGTCGAAGGCCAGATCGAAGAGATCGGCACGGTTAAAACCACATTGCTGACCGATGAGGGTGAGCTAGTCTCTCTTTCCAATCGGATCCTCCTTGAGCAGCATGTGAGTAGCCGCTAACCCGGCAAACCCTGCTAATGTATGCCGCCGCAAATTGCCTGCTCACGCTGGCTGCGGCGGACATTGACCTGACTGTCGGCCCGACTTGTTTTGAATAAAGCCCAATCGTTATCCATGCGTTACGACCCCCGCGAGCTCTCTGATGAGGAGTTGGTCGCGCGCGCGCATACCGAGCTGTTTCACGTAACACGTGCTTATGAAGAACTGATGCGGCGTTACCAGCGAACATTATTTAACGTGTGTGCGCGTTATCTCGGGAACGATCGCGATGCAGACGATGTCTGTCAGGAGGTCATGTTGAAGGTGCTGTATGGCCTGAAGAACTTCGAAGGTAAATCGAAGTTCAAGACATGGCTATATAGCATCACGTACAACGAGTGCATCACACAGTATCGGAAGGAACGGCGAAAGCGTCGCTTGATGGACGCATTGAGTCTTGACCCCCTCGAGGAAGCGTCCGAAGAAAAGACGCCGAAACCTGAGGAAAAGGGTGGACTTGATCGCTGGTTGGTGTATGTGAACCCGATTGACCGGGAAATTCTGGTGCTACGATTTGTCGCAGAGCTGGAGTTTCAGGAGATCGCAGACATCATGCATATGGGTTTGAGTGCAACAAAAATGCGGTACAAACGCGCTCTAGATAAATTGCGTGAGAAATTTGCAGGCATTGCTGAAACTTAGTTCAGCGCAAATATCTCTTACGTGTAGGCAAGTTCTGTTAGACTTGCCGCCGAGTTGTCCCCCGGTTTGCGGGACTGCTTCACAATCACCAGATGGGGATTTAACGGATGAAACTGAAAAACACCTTGGGCTTGGCCATTGGTACTCTTATTGCCGCTACTTCGTTCGGCGCACTGGCACAAGGCCAAGGCGCAGTTGAAGGCGAGCTCAACTACGGGAAAAAGTACAACGACAGCATTAACAATGTTGAAGACGGCTACACTCCTGGCGCCTCCATCGGTTACTTCTTGACCGACGACGTATCGTTGAACTTCACCTACAACAACGATGACCACACCCGTTCGAACAACAACACCGGCAACCAGAAAATCGAGGGCGACCAGTTCGGTCTGAACGCTCAGTACCACTTCAACAACGCTGGCGACGCTCTGCGTCCTTACGTTCAAGGTGGTGTCAAGCACGGCAGCATGACCAACGTAGCCGCTGACGGCCACACCGGTCGTGACCAGTCGACTTTCCTGACTGCTGGCGCTGGTCTGAAGTACTACTTCCTGGAAAACGTCTACGCTCGTGCTGGCGTAGAAGCTGACTACAAGCTGGACAACGGCCGTTGGGACTACATCCCGTCCGTAGGTCTGGGTGTTAACTTCGGTGGCGGCAACAAGCCTGTTGCTCCTGCTCCAGCTCCAGAAGTTTGCTCCGATAGCGACAACGACGGCGTTTGCGACAACGTTGACAAGTGCCCGGACACCCCGGCCAACGTAACTGTTGACGCTGATGGCTGCCCAGCTGTTGCTGAAGTCGTTCGTGTAGAGCTGGACGTGAAGTTCGACTTCGACAAGGCTGCAGTCAAGCCAAACAGCTACGGCGACATCAAGAACCTGGCTGACTTCATGAAGCAGTACCCATCCACCACCACTACTGTTGAAGGTCACACTGACAACGTCGGTCCTGACGCTTACAACCAGAAACTGTCCGAGCGTCGTGCAAACGCCGTTAAGCAAGTTCTGACCAACCAGTACGGTGTTGAGTCGTCCCGCGTTCAGTCCGTTGGCTACGGCGAATCCCGCCCAGTTGCTGACAACAAAACTGAAGCTGGTCGCGCTGTTAACCGTCGCGTAGAAGCGCAGGTTGAAGCTCAAGCTAAGTAATTAGCTCGCAGCTCTGAAAAGCCCGGCTCAGGCCGGGCTTTTCTTTGCCTGCGATTTGGTGAAACAGGTGAAACTATGCTGACTGATCTGCCGCCATCACAGGCATATCATGTTCCCACTGGGATTGAGTTACACAGGCTGCTACTGCACCGATCACCAGTATGGCTGGGCTTTTCAATTGGAATCTGCAGGCAGCTTCATTCATGTCTGTGAGCGTGCTCCGACATTCCCGTTGATGGGGCAAGGAGGCGTTTTCAATCATGGCCACGGGCGTATCTGTCGCCATCCCGCCGGCCAATAGCTGTTCACGGATTTCACCGAGCTTGGCCACTCCCATGTAAATCACCAACGTCGTTGCGCCTTGGGCCAGTGCCTGCCAATTCAATTGGCTGTCGTCCTGGGTGTGTGCGGTGACCAGCGTGACACCGCGGGCAACACCGCGCAAAGTCAGCGGAATATCGCATTGGGTTGCCCCTGCCAGCCCGGCAGTGATGCCGTTGACCAACTCGGCTTCGACCCCGCGCTCACGCAGCCACTGCGCCTCTTCACCGCCACGACCGAAAATGCACGGATCGCCGCCCTTGAGCCGGGCCACGCATTTACCCTGCCGGGCATAACGAAGCATCAGGCGATGGATGAACGCTTGCGGGGTGGAGCGGCAGCCGCCACGCTTGCCCACCGGGATGATCCGCGCCCCGGGGCAATGCTCGAGTACCGCGACATTGACCAGATCATCGATCAGCACCACATCTGCCTCGCGCAAGGCGCGTACCGCTTTCAACGTGAGCAACTCCGGATCACCCGGGCCCGCACCTACCAGCCAGACTTTTGCACTCATAGTGTTTTCCTCACGAGATGACGGTGATTGGCCGCGCAGTGGCAGCCAGCAGGCGTTTGATTTCCGGAACGCAGGACCCGCATTGCGTGCCGCAACCCAGTTCTTGCTTGAGTCCCTGCAAGTCCAGGCCACGGCTGATACCGGCGCAGATCGCGTTCTGGCCGACGTTCTTGCAATTGCACAGGATCTTGTTCGAGTGGACGGGCGCGTCGAGATTGCCCGGTGGTGCGCTCAGCGGCGCAAGCAACCAGCGCCGCAGTTGCTGGTCTGCGCGACCTTCGAGCCATAGCCCCTGCAACCAGTGTTGGGCAAGGGTTTCACCGGCCAGTCGAATGGCGGTGATCCGGCCGTTTTCGATTCGCACGCGCTTGCCAATGGCCCGTCGAGGGTCGTCGTAAGCCAGTACCGGGCCGTCATCGAGTGCCAGGTTTTTATCGATTTCCCTCAGCAGCTCTGCCGAAGGTGCTGAAGTATTGGCAGCCCGTACAAGCAGGGCAGGGCGCTCGCGACCAACCAGACTGAGGCTGACGTAGGAAAACGCCTCGCAGAGCGGTCGTAGCGTCTCAAAATGCCGTTGAATATCGCCCTCGATCAGTGCGAAAAGTTTCCAGGGCAAATCCAGCGGATCCAGACGAACGCCGCTGTGTTTAAGTTCGGGCTGTTTCGACAAAGGATCGAATGCGGGCAGGGTGAGGCTGTTCACCCCGCCCTTGAGAAAACGGTCACCCCAATGCATCGGCAAAAAGGCTTGGCCCGGGCGCACGCTGTCATCGCTGGCAACCGCGACGATGACTGCGCCGCGCCGGCTTTTCAGGCTGACCAGATCCCCTGGCTGCAGGCGATGGCGGCGCAGTTCGTCCGGGTGCAGGCTCAACTCCGCTTCGCTGACATGTCCGAACAACTGCGCGGCGGTGCCGGTGCGGCTCATGCCGTGCCATTGATCGCGCAGGCGACCGGTGATCAGCGTCAGCGGGAAGCGAGCATCGCGTTGCTCTTTGGCGGCGCGGTAGGGGTCGGCCACGAATTGTGCGCGCCCATTGGCAGTGGCAAATACCCCATCGACGTACAGCCGTGGCGTGCCTTCAGCGGCACCCTCAGGGAAGGGCCATTGCTGCGGGCCGAGACGATCGATCAGTGCATGGCTGATACCGGACAGGTCCAGATCGCGACCTTGAGTCAGTTGTTTGTATTCGTCAAAGACCTGAGCTGGATTGTCAAACTCAAACAGACTGGTTTGGCCGGGACGCAGGTGTTTTTCCAGACGTTGTGCGAAATCTACAGTGATTGCCCAGTCCGGCCGCGCCTCACCCGGTGCGACGATTGCCTGGCGTACGTGGGAAATGCGTCGCTCGGAGTTAGTCACACAACCTTCCTTTTCCCCCCAACTGGCGGCGGGCAGCAGCAGGTCAGCGAACTTCGCGGTTTCAGTGGTGCTGAAGGCTTCCTGCAACACCACGAACGGGCAGCCTTGCAAGGCTGCGCGCACGGCCGTCTGGTCCGGCATGGATTGCGCGGGGTTGGTACAGGCGATCCACAGCGCCTTGATCTTGCCGTTGCGCACTTGTTCGAACAGCTCGATCGCGGTGAGCCCGGGATTTTCCGGCAGTTGCTCGACGCCCCAGTAGGACGCCACTTGCGCACGGTGTTGCGGATTGGCGGCGTCACGGTGGCCGGGCAGCAGGTTGGACAAACTGCCGGTTTCCCGCCCGCCCATGGCATTTGGCTGACCGGTGAGGGAGAAAGGTCCGGCGCCGGGACGACCGATCTGTCCGGTGGCCAGGTGCAGATTGATCAGTGCACTGTTTTTCGCGCTGCCGGCGGTGGACTGGTTAAGCCCCATGCACCACAGCGACAGAAAGCTCGGTGATGTGCCGATCCACTCGGCACATTGCTGCAATTGCCCGAGGCTGATTCCGCAGAGCTGCGAAACCATTTGCGGCGTGTAGTCACGCACCAGGCTTTTCAGCTCAGCCAGACCTTCGGTGTGGTCCCGGATGAAGTCACGATCGATCCAGTCTTCCCACAGCAGCAAATGCAAAATCCCATGGAACAGGGCGACATCGGTGCCAGGTAAAATCGCCAGGTGCAGGTCAGCCAGATCGCAGGTATCTGTGCGACGTGGATCAATGACGATGACCTTCATCCGCGGCCGGCGGGATTTGGCGGCTTCCAGCCGGCGAAACAGTACCGGGTGGGCGTAGGCCATATTGCTGCCGACGATCATCACGCAATCGCTCAGCTCCAGGTCTTCGTAGCTGCAGGGCGGGGCGTCGGCACCCAGGCTGCGCTTGTAGCCGACCACTGCCGAGGACATGCACAGGCGCGAATTGCTGTCGATGTTGTTGGTACCGACCAGGGCACGTGCCAGCTTGTTGAAGGCGTAGTAGTCCTCGGTCAACAGTTGCCCGGAAATGTAGAACGCCACGCTGTCCGGGCCATGCTCGGCAATGGTCGCGGCGAATACACTGGCGGCATGATCGAGGGCGGTATCCCAATCGGTGCGGTGACGGGCCAGGCCTTTACCTAGGCGCAGTTCGGGGTACAGCGCCCGTGCCGTCAAGTCGCCGGTCAGGTGCAGGGTCGAGCCCTTGCTGCACAGTTTGCCGAAATTGGCCGGGTGCGCCGGGTCGCCGCTGACGCCGAGGATGTGCTCGCCGTCGTGCTCGATCAGCACGCCGCAGCCGACCCCGCAGTAACAGCAGGTGGACGCTGTGATCTGGCGGTCCATCAGCCTGCATCCCGCAGGGCCAGCATCACCCGGCCATTTTCCACCCGGGCGAGATGGTGGTGGGCGCAGCCGACGTCCGGGGCCTGGGCTTCGCCGCTTTCAAGGTCGATTTGCCAGTTGTGCAACGGGCAGGCCACCCGCTTGCCGTAGACCAGACCCTGGGATAGCGGCTCGCCCTTGTGCGGGCAACGGTCGTCGAGGGCGAACACTTCGTCGTCGCTGGTACGAAAAATCGCGATGTCTCCCTTTGGCCCGGCGATGATCCGTGAGCCCAGGGCATTGATCTCTTCCAGTGCGCAGATATCCAGCCAGTTCATGCCAGCACCTCCAGGTTTTTCACGGGGATGACGTCGAATTCTTTTTTCAGCCGGGGCTGTTCCAGGCGTTCCTTCCACGGGTCCTGTTCGAACGACAGGGAGAATTGCAGGCGATCGTTGAGCGCCTTGCGACGCTCCGGATCTTCAAGCACGGCTTTCTTGATGTGTTCCATGCCGACCCGTTGCAGGTAGTGCACGGTGCGTTCGAGGTAGAAGGCTTCTTCGCGATAGAGCTGCAGGAATGCACCGTTGTATTCGCGCACTTCCTCGGCGGTTTTCAGTTTGACGAAGAATTCCGCGACTTCCGTCTTGATCCCGCCGTTGCCGCCGATGTACATCTCCCAACCGGAGTCCACGCCAATAATTCCTACATCCTTGATACCGGCTTCCGAGCAGTTGCGCGGGCAACCGGAGACAGCCAGCTTCACCTTGTGCGGCGACCACATATTGAACAGCTCATGTTCCAGCTCAATGCCCAGCTGTGTGGAGTTCTGGGTGCCAAAGCGGCAGAACTCGCTGCCGACGCAGGTTTTCACCGTGCGAATGGATTTGCCGTAGGCGTGGCCGGACGGCATGTCCAGGTCTTTCCACACCCCCGGCAGGTCTTGCTTGCGAATGCCAAGCAAGTCGATGCGCTGGCCACCGGTGACCTTGACCATCGGCACGTTGTACTTGTCGGCAACGTCGGCAATGCGCCGCAGCTCTGAAGGATTGGTCACACCGCCCCACATCCGTGGGACTACAGAGTAGGTGCCGTCTTTCTGAATGTTGGCGTGGGAGCGTTCGTTGATCAGGCGCGATTGCGGATCGTCCCTGGCTTCCCCTGGCCAGGTGGAGATCAGGTAGTAGTTGAGCGCCGGCCGGCAGGTGGCGCAGCCGTTGGGTGTGCGCCAGTTCAGGTAGCTCATGGTGCCGGCGATGGTCAGCAGGTGCTGCTCGCGGATGGCCTGGCGGATTTGCCCGTGGTTGAGGTCGCTGCAGCCGCAGATGGCCTTTTCGCTTTTCGGTTTGACATCCGCTGCGCCGCCCACGGTGTTGATCAGGATCTGTTCGACGAGCCCGGCGCAGGAGCCGCAGGAGCTGGCAGCCTTGGTGTGTTTCTTGACGTCGTCGACACTGAACAGCCCGTGTTCCTGAATGGCCTTGACGATGGTGCCCTTGCACACGCCGTTGCAGCCGCAGACTTCAGCGGTGTCAGCCATGCTCATGGCTTTGTCCTGGCCCTGATGTCCTACGTCGCCCAAAGCCTGCTCCATAGATGAAGAGCCGCCGAACATCAGGTGATCGCGGATCTGCCGAATGTCGTGATTCTCACGGATTTGCCGGAAATACCAGCCGCCATCTGCCGTATCGCCGTACAGGCAGGCGCCGACCAGCACGTCATCCTTGATCACCAGTTTCTTGTAGACCCCGCCAATCGGGTCCGAGAGGGTAATGGTCTCGGTGCCTTCTCCGCCCATGAAGTCGCCGGCGGAGAACAGGTCGATGCCGGTAACCTTCAATTTGGTCGAGGTCACTGACCCCTTGTAGGTGGCAAAACCGAGTTGCGCGAGGTGGTTGGCGCAGACCTTGGCCTGTTCGAACAGCGGCGCCACCAAACCATAGGCGATGCCTCGGTGACTGGCACACTCGCCGATGGCATAGATCCGTGGGTCGTAGGTTTGCAGTGTGTCGTTGACCAGAATCCCGCGGCTGCACGGAATGCCGGACTTCTCCGCCAGTTCGGTATTGGGGCGAATGCCGGCGGCCATCACGACCAGGTCGGCGGGGATGATGTCGCCGTTCTTGAATTGCACCGAGCCGACCCGGCCGTTGCCCGCGTCGTGCAAGGCCTGGGTCTGCTCGCACAGGCGAAAGTGCAGGCCGCGAGATTCCAGCGCGCTTTGCAGTAGCTGGCCGCTGGTCTTGTCCAGTTGCCGCTCCAGCAACCACTCGCCGATATGCACCACGGTCACATGCATGCCCCGCAGCATCAGGCCGTTGGCGGCTTCCAGACCGAGCAGGCCGCCACCGATCACCACGGCGTGCCGATGGGTTTTCGCGGTGTCGATCATGGCCTGGGTGTCGGCGATGTCGCGGTAGCCGATCACGCCTTCAAGGGTGTTGCCGGGAATGGGCAGGATGAAAGGCGTCGAGCCGGTGGCGATCAGCAGGCGATCGTATTCGGCTTCGCTGCCGTCTTCGGCAATGACCCGGCGCTTGACCCGGTCGATCTCCACCACCTTGCGGTTGAGCAGCAGCTTGATGTTGTTTTCCAGGTACCAGTCCAGGTCGTTGAGCACGATCTCTTCGAAGGTTTGTTCGCCCGCCAGCACCGGCGACAACAGGATGCGGTTGTAGTTGGTATGCGGTTCGGCGCCGAAGACCGTGATGTCGTAAAGCCCGGTGCTCAGTTTGAGCAGCTCTTCCAGGGTCCGGACCCCGGCCATGCCGTTGCCGATCATCACCAGTTTTAGTTTTTTCATCAGGTTCTCCGGGGAGCTCAGGCCTGCCTCATCAGGGTTCAGGCCATGCTCGACAAATTTTGCGCAAACAAAAAAAGGCGTCCCGCTAGTTGCCTAGCGAGGACGCCTTTGTCCTGGTCCCGTTCTCTCGGGAAGTGCAACCTTCGTCGTTGAAGCCTGCGCTGTATGTCTGTTGCAAGAGGTAATGCAGTGGTTATGCCAAGTCGCTCGAATCTCGTGTTTGTTGGCTTTTCCCCCGTTCGCAAGGGCACAAACGTGAGGGAGTGCACCGATTCAAGGCGCTTTGCCCGCTAATGGAGCGCAACCACCAGCAGCACCAGGTTCAGCAGCAAGGACACCAGCGCCAATGTCCGCCAGACCTTCAGCGGTTCGCGCTCCAGCAAGGGCTTGGGGCGTACGCTCAAGCTGCGGCGCTCGCCCTGTTCCATCAGCAGCAGCCATTCTTCCGCCGTTTCGAAACGCTGGTCGGGGGCCGCCGCCACGGCGCGCTCCAGGTTATGGGCGATCCAGTCCGGCAGGTCGGGCCGGTAGCGGCTGGCGTTGACCGGGAGGCCAAACCGCGGGCGCTGGAACGCTTCGATTTCGCCATAGGGATAGTGCCCGGTGAGCAGGAAATACAAGGTCACACCGACGGCGTACAAGTCCTGCTGTGGCGTCGGCACATCGCCGCGAAAGGCTTCGGGCGCGATGTAACTGGGTGTGCCCGGCAGCGCCCAGGGCAGATCCTGCGAAAGCCCGGGACAGTAGGCGAGGCCGAAATCCAGCAGGCGCAACTCGCCATCGTCCCCCAGCAACAGGTTTTCCGGTTTGATATCGCGATGCAGAATCTGCCGTCGATGCAACAGGCCGACCGCTCGCAGCAAGCGTTCGGCAATGTCTTGCCACTGGGGCAGCGGCAAGGGGCCGCTTTGTTCATGCCGTTGGGCCAGGGTAGCGCCCGAGTATTCACGCATCACGTAGTACAAATGCTGACGCTGGCTGGCGGCATGGACTTCAGGAAAGTGTCGACCGGCCACGCGTTTGAGAAACCATTCTTCCGACAGTAACGCTTGCCCGGCCTGGTGATCGTCGTGCAGACGCCCCGGCAGGGTTTTCAGCAGCCAGGGTTGTTGCTGGCTGTCGCGAACGCGATAAAGCAGCGATTGCTGGCTCTGTGCGACGATCCCCTCGACCTGCCAGCCCTCGAACCCCTGACCGGGTTTCAGGGCGGGCGGCAGTGGCCATTGCTGTAAGTGCATCAACGCATCGCCAATGCTCGCTTCGCCGAGGGCATCGACCCGCACCAGCAAGGCGCTGGCGTTGTCCTGGCTGCCCGCCAGATGTGCGGCATTGACCAGGGTTTGCGCAGCGCTGTGCAAGTCCGGTTGATCCCGCAGGATCGCGGCAATGGCGGTATCGCCCAGGACGGCCCAGACGCCGTCGCTGAGCAGGATGAAGCTTTCATCGGGGCGCAACTCACCGTCGAGAAAGTCCAGCACCAGGTGTTGATCGAGCCCCAGCGCCCGTTTCAGCACATGTTGCATGCCCGGCTGATCCCAGACGTGATCCTCGCTGATTCGCTGCAATTGATCGGCGTGCCAGCGATACACCCGACAATCGCCGACATGGGCCAGGGTAAAGCGCCGCCCACGCAGGACCAGCGCACTGAGGGTGGTCAGCAGCGGTTGCCCGCCGCCATTGGCCTGCAACCAGCGGTTTTGCGCCAGCAGCAGACGATCGAGCGCCTGTGCGACGCTCCAGGTTTCCGGCGTGGCGTAGTAATCCAGCGCCAGGGCCTGCAGCGTCGAACGGGCAGCCAGACCGCCATCGACGCACTGGCTGACACCGTCGGCGATCGCGAACAGGTAACCCTTGCTCACGGCCAGCGCTGGAGCCGGCGTGACCAGGCGCAGGGCGTCCTGGTTTTCCTCGCGGGGACCGATGGCGCTGGCTTCGGCGAAGCTCAGTTGCAGGCTCATCGAGGCCTCAGACCCGCGCAGCCGTCACGGCGGCCGAGCCCCAGGTGGTTCTCCAGCGACGTTTCACGCCGTGCAGACCGAACCAGGCGAGTACGCCGAGGCTGGCGAACAACCACAAGGCCATTTGATAGCTGCCGGTGCTTTGCTTGATCGCGCCCATGCCGGCTGCGAGGGCAAACCCGCCGATACCACCAGCCATGCCGATCAGGCCGGTCATCACGCCGATTTCCCGGCGAAAACGCTGGGGTACCAACTGGAATACCGCGCCATTGCCTGCACCCAGACCGAGCATGGTGCAGACGAAAAGTGCCAGTGCGGCGTAGGAACTTGGCAGATTGAAGCCGACCACGGCAATGCAGGTCGCCGCGACGGTGTACATCGCCAACAGGGTCCGAATGCCGCCGAACCGGTCAGCCAGAGCACCACCCAAGGGGCGCATCAGACTGCCGCCGAACACGCAGGCAGCGGTGTAGTAGCCGGCAGTCACCGGGCTCAAGCCGTACTGGTCGTTGAAATAACCGGGCAGGGCGCTGGCCAGGCCGATGAAGCCGCCGAACGTCACGCTGTAGAAAAACATGAACCACCAGCTGTCACGATCACCCAGGGCCTTGAAGTAGTCGGCCATGGATTTGGCTTTTGGCCGCTCGGGGGCATTGCGGGCCAGCCAGGCGAAGACAATCAGGGTCAGGATCAGCGGAATCAGGGCGAACCCGAACACGTTGCTCCAGCCAAACGCCGCCGCCAGTACCGGGGCGATCAATGCGGCGAGCACCGTGCCCGAGTTACCCGCGCCGGCGATGCCCATGGCCTTGCCTTGATGCTGCGGCGGATACCACTGCGAGGCCAGGGGCAGGGCGACGGCGAACGAAGCACCGGCCATGCCGAGGAACAGGCCCAGCAGCAAGGCTTGCTCGTAGCTGTGGATCCCGAGTTTCCAGGCGCCGAACAGGGCGCAGATCACGATGACCTGGCCGATCAGACCGGCGGTTTTGGGCGACAGGCGATCAGCCAGCATTCCCATCACGAAGCGCAACACCGCCCCGGCCAGAATCGGCGTGGCGACCACCAGCCCCCGCTGCTGCGTCGTCAGGTGCAGGTCGGCGGCGATCTGCACCGCCAGAGGGCCGAGCAGGTACCAGACCATGAAGCTCAGGTCGAAATAGAGGAACGCTGCGAACAATGTGGGTGTATGGCCGGATTTCCAGAAGCTTGAATTCATTGCGCACCTCAGCTGTGAAGAGTCTCGAAAGGAGTCATGAGCTTGCAGGTGGGGCGCCGATACGGCCGCACCACCGGCCCCGTGCTGTGGGGCCAAAACGAAAAAACGCCGCCACCCGAATCCGCCAAGGGCAAATGAAGGTGAGCGACGTCTTTGTCGTAGGTGGGGCAACCGCCGTTGGTTACCTGTGGTGATTACTTAGCGAGATCTGTGCCAACAACCGAAACCGGGTCGCCGCCATTTGCGAGCAGGCTCCACACAGTTGATTGATGTCGAACACAAATCCTGCGGATGACGAACATCCATTGTGGGGGCGGGCTTGCTCCGGGCGGCGCTCCGACGAATGCGTAGTGTCAGTCAATGCATGCGTCGACTGATCCACCGCTTTCGCGAGCAAGCCCGCTCCCACAGGTTTTTGTGTCGAGCACAGGTTTTGTGTACACCCACATCCCCTGTGGGAGCGGGCTTGCTCGCGAAGGCGATAGAACATTCACCACAGGGTTTCAGCCGAGCAACTCGCTCATGGCAATAATCTGTTCCGCCACTTGAATCAGCTTCTGCTGGCGGCTCATCGCCTGGCGGCGCATCAGCGTGTAGGCCTCTTCCTCGTTGCAGTCCTTCATTTTCATCAGCAGCCCCTTGGCCAGTTCGATGCGCTTGCGCTCGGCCAATTGCTGGTCGCGGGCATGCAACTGGGCACGCAAGGCCTGGTCGCTTTCGAAGCGTGCCATGGCCACATCGAGAATCGGCTGCAGGCGTTGTGCGTGAATGCCTTCGACGATGTAGGCACTGACCCCGGACTTGATCGCTTGTCGCATCACATCGGGGTCGTGTTCGTCCGTGAACATCACAATCGGCCGTGGCTGGTCGCGCGTCACCAGCACCACTTGTTCCATGACATCGCGGCCCGGTGACTCGGTATCGATCAGAATCACGTCCGGACGCACCGTTTCGACGCGTTCGGGCAAGTCGATGGTCAGGCCCGATTCATCGATCACTTCGAATCCGGCCTCGGTCAGGGCGGCCTTCAGGCGTCCGACTTTCTTGGCGGTGTCGTTGATCAGCAGGATACGCAGCATGTTCGTGGTCTCCTGTCAGCGGCTGGCGGATCGGTGCGAGCTGTCGCTCATGGCGTGCAGTTTGAAACTGCGGGCATAACCGGCCGGGTCCGAGCCGTCCCAGATCTTGCCGTCGATCAATTGACTGCTGCGCATCTGCTCGGCTGATGAAGCGACGCCGATGGCACGGGCGGCTTCACGGTAGAGGTCCAGTTGCTGGACCTGCCGAGCCACCGCGAGATAGTCCGGGTCATCGCGCAACAAGCCCCAGCGACGGAACTGGGTCATGAACCACATGCCGTCCGACAGGTACGGCAGGTTGACCTCGCCGTCCCCGTGCAAACGCAGCGCGTGCGGGTCTTGCCAGCGGTGGCCAAGGCCGTCGGCGTATTCGCCCAGCAGGCGCGGTTCGATGCAGTCCAGTGGCGCGTCGAGGTACTGCGTGGCACTGAGCAATTGTGCGGTACTGCGGCGATTCTCGGTGCTTTGTTCGATGAAGCGGCTGGCTTCCAGAACCGCCATCACCAGCACCCGGGCGGTATTGGGGTATTGCTCGACGAACGCACGGGTGCAGCCGAGGACCTTTTCCGGATGATCGGGCCAGATGGTCTGGGTCGTGGCCAGGGTGAAACCGAGGTCCTGTTGCACGGCGCTGGCGGACCAGGGTTCGCCGACGCAGAACCCGTCGATACGACCGGCCCGCAGGTGCGCGACCATCTGCGGTGGCGGCACCACCACGCTGTCGACATCCAGCAGCGGGTGAATGCCCTGGCTGGCGAGCCAGTAATACAACCACATGGCGTGGGTGCCGGTTGGAAACGTCTGGGCGAAAGTGAGTTTTGAGCGAGTTTGGTGCACGTGCCGATCCAGTGCTTCAGGACTGGTCACTCCAAGCGCTTGCAAACCGCGGGACAGATTGATGCTCTGGCCGTTCTGATTCAGACCCATCAACACGGCCATGTCGGTCGCGGCCACGCCGCCGATGCCCAGGTGAACGGCGTAAACCAGGCCGTAGAGGCTGTGGGCGGCATCGAGTTCGCCGCTGACCAGTTTGTCCCGCAGGTTGGCCCAGGATGATTGACGCTTGAGATTAAGGGTCAAGCCGTGGGGCTGGGCGAAGCCCTGAGTGGCGGCGACAACCACCGAGGCGCAGTCGCTCAGGGCCATGAAGCCGAGATTGATTTCGGTTTTTTCCGGGGCATCGCTGCCATTGACCCAGGCCAGTGGGCCGGCTGACGGTTCGTTCATCGCGCGTTCACCTTGCAAAAAAAACGTCGTCCCGGGTCCGTGCATGGGCAGGCCGGGGACGACGCCATTGTCTTTGCACCCATTCCGACGCTGGCGTGGGTGCTGTTGCCCGCAATGGTGCAAGGCATATGCCATTAACCGTCGATTTGATCAGGCGCCTCGCTTGCCGCCCCGTTGCCCGGCTATAATCGCCCCCTCAATTCGCCGCCAATCGAGTCAAATCCGCCCATGTACACCCTGGCCCGTCAGCTGTTGTTCAAACTCTCCCCGGAAACCTCCCACGATCTGTCCCTGGACCTGATCGGCGCGGGCGGGCGTCTTGGACTCAACGGCTTGCTGTGCAAGGCCCCGGCGAAGCTGCCGGTGAATGTCATGGGCCTGGACTTCCCGAATCCGGTGGGGCTGGCCGCCGGACTGGACAAGAATGGCGCGGCCATCGACGGTTTCGCCCAACTGGGTTTCGGTTTTGTCGAAATCGGCACCATCACGCCGCGTCCGCAGCCGGGCAACCCGAAGCCACGTTTGTTCCGCTTGCCGGAAGCCGAGGCGATCATCAACCGCATGGGTTTCAACAACCTCGGCGTCGATAACCTGCTGGCCCGCGTGGCGGCGGCCAAGTACAAAGGCGTGCTGGGCATCAACATCGGCAAGAACTTCGATACGCCGGTCGAGCGTGCCGTGGACGACTACCTGATCTGCCTGGACAAGGTTTACGCCCACGCCAGCTATGTGACGGTCAACGTCAGTTCGCCGAACACGCCGGGCCTGCGCAGCCTGCAATTCGGTGACTCGCTCAAGCAGTTGCTGGCCGATCTGGCCGAGCGCCGCGCGGAACTGGCATTGCGTCATGGCAAGCATGTACCGCTGGCGATCAAGATCGCGCCGGACATGAGCGACGAAGAAACCGCACAAGTTGCACAAGCGCTGATCGAAACCGGGATGGATGCCGTCATCGCCACCAACACCACCCTGAGCCGCGTAGGCGTCGAAGGCATGGAGCATGGCGAAGAAGCCGGCGGTCTGTCCGGCGCACCGGTTCGCGACAAGAGCACCCACACCGTGCAAGTGCTGGCGTCGGAGCTGGGCGGGCGTTTGCCGATCATTGCGGCGGGCGGCATTACCGAAGGCAAGCACGCGGCGGAGAAAATCGCCGCAGGCGCGAGCCTGGTGCAGATCTATTCGGGCTTCATCTACAAAGGCCCGGCGCTGATTCGTGAATCCGTAGACGCCATCGCCGCCTTGCGCTGAGTTGTAGCAGCAGCCTCGCAGGCTCGGCAGCTGCTACACCGGATCATCAGGATTTTTTGCAGGCATAAAAAAGGGCTCCATAAAGGAGCCCCTGGGCCGGAGCCCGCCGTCCGGATGGGACGTGCGTGGTTAATTCAGTACAAAATCAGATTGTCGTGTCGGAGTGTTGTGCCCTGTAATTAGCCGACGGCGTGAAGTTCGTTGAGTCTGTGGATTCCCGCAGTGCCGGTCATACCGTCCCAGTTGTCGCCGCGTCCTTCTCGCCAGCCGTTGATCCAGGCTTGACGTACCGACGGTAGAGTAAATGGGCAAAGCTCACGGGATTTGCCACCAACGCCATATTGGTATCCGCGCAAAAATGCTCTTTCCAACGGATCACGCTTAAGTCTTCTCATAGGGTGTTGCCCTCACTTGTTGACTGTATTTATCGCGTCGACCTCTATTGAGGTCTGGCAGAAAAACTCTGCCGTTGGGGGCTCGTTGCCGGCGTGACGAGCCAAGGTGTTGGCGTCATTGCGGCGCCAACCTGTATTGAGTTCTAACCAATGCGTCACATCGAGGGAATGATCGTTTTGTCATAAGGACGTAACTGTTCATGTGCTAAGGCCATAAGTAACAGAGCGTTTGTAGCGTATTTATTGGCCAAACCCCGGTATGATCGGCCCTGCGCTTGATGATGGGCTTAATCCTTTACTGAGAATGGCTCCCGTTGCCGGGAAGCACTATTCGACGAAGGGTCGACTTATGACATTTTGTTGCATCAACTTTTTTATCTGTCCTTGCATCTAAGCTCATTTAACCCGGGCAGCAGGGGTGGAACGGCACACCTTCGTGCCACGCGGGCGTTCTTCGAGAAAAGCGCCTGATTGAAAACCGGACCGGCAATGCGTTGCCCGGTCACTCAGCTAAAGGTTCTGGAATTCCCATGTCCGATCGTTTCGAACTCTTCCTCACTTGCCCAAAAGGCCTTGAAGGCCTGCTCATCGAGGAAGCCGTCGGGCTTGGCCTTGAAGAAGCGCGGGAGCACACCTCTGCCGTACGCGGCATGGCCACCATGGAAACCGCTTATCGCCTGTGCCTGTGGTCGCGCCTGGCCAACCGCGTGCTGTTGGTGCTCAAGCGTTTCCCGATGAAGGACGCCGAAGACCTGTACCACGGCGTGCTGGACATCGAGTGGCAAGACCACATGCTCAATGACGGCACCCTGGCCGTCGAATTCAGCGGTCATGGCTCGGGTATCGATAACACCCACTTCGGCGCGCTGAAGGTCAAGGACGCCATCGTCGACAAACTGCGCACCCCGCAAGGCGACCGTCCGTCCATCGACAAGCTCAACCCGGATCTGCGCATTCACCTGCGCCTGGACCGTGGCGAAGCCATTCTGTCCCTCGACCTGTCGGGTCACAGCCTGCACCAGCGCGGCTATCGCCTGCAGCAAGGTGCGGCACCGCTCAAGGAAAACCTCGCGGCCGCGATCCTGATCCGTTCCGGCTGGCCACGTATCGCGGCCGAAGGCGGCGCTCTGGCCGACCCGATGTGCGGTGTCGGCACATTCCTGGTGGAAGCGGCGATGATCGCCGCCGACATCGCGCCGAACCTGCGTCGCGAGCAGTGGGGCTTCACCGCCTGGCTCGGTCATGTCCCTGCGCTGTGGAAAAAACTGCACGAAGAAGCCTCCGAGCGCGCCGCTGCCGGTCTGGCCAAGACACCGTTGTGGATCCGCGGCTACGAAGCCGATCCACGGCTGATTCAACCCGGCCGCAACAACGTCGAGCGGGCCGGCCTGAGCGAGTGGATCAAGATCTACCAGGGCGAAGTCGCGACGTTCGAGCCGCGCCCGGACCAGAACCAGAAAGGCCTGGTCATCTGTAACCCTCCGTACGGCGAGCGTCTGGGCGATGAGGCGAGCCTGCTCTACCTCTACCAGAACCTCGGCGAGCGCCTGCGTCAGGCCTGCCTGAACTGGGAAGCGGCGGTGTTCACCGGCGCGCCGGACCTGGGCAAGCGCATGGGCATCCGCAGCCACAAGCAATATTCGTTCTGGAACGGCGCCTTGCCGTGCAAGCTGTTGCTGATCAAGGTGCTACCGGACCAGTTCGTCACTGGCGAGCGCCGTACTCCGGAACAGCGCCAGGTCGAGCGCGAGCAAGCCGCCTACGATCAGACGCCGAACGAACCGCAGGAACGCAAGTTCAACAAAAACGGTAACCCGATCAAACCGACGCCGGCACCGGCTCCGGTGATCGAGCAGCCACGCCTGAGCGAAGGCGGGCAGATGTTCGCCAACCGCCTGCAAAAGAACCTCAAGGCCCTGGGCAAGTGGGTCAAGCGTGAAGGCATCGACTGCTACCGCGTGTACGATGCCGACATGCCGGAATATTCCATGGCCATCGACCTGTATCACGATTGGGTCCACGTCCAGGAATACGCCGCGCCGAAATCCATCGATCCGGAAAAGGCCTCGGGCCGTATGTTCGATGCCCTGGCAGCCATCCCGCAGGCGTTGAACATCGACAAGAGCCGTGTGGTGGTCAAGCGCCGCGAGCGTCAGAGCGGGACCAAACAGTACGAGCGCCAGGCCGCGCAGGGCAAGTTCGTCGAGGTCAATGAAGGCGGCGTGAAGCTGCTGGTCAATCTCACCGACTACCTCGACACCGGTCTGTTCCTCGACCACCGGCCGATGCGCATGCGTATCCAGAAAGAGGCGGCCGGCAAACGCTTCCTCAATCTGTTCTGCTACACCGCAACGGCCAGTGTGCATGCGGCCAAGGGCGGCGCGCGCAGCACCACCAGTGTCGACCTGTCGAAAACCTATCTGGACTGGGCGCGTCGCAACCTGTCGCTGAACGGTTTTTCCGACAAGAACCGCCTGGAGCAGGGCGATGTGATGGCGTGGCTCGAAGCCAGTCGTGACGAGTACGACCTGATCTTCATCGACCCGCCAACGTTCTCCAACTCCAAGCGCATGGAAGGTGTCTTCGACGTGCAGCGCGACCAGGTGCAACTGATCGACCTGGCCATGGCGCGACTGGCATCCGGCGGCGTGTTGTACTTCTCCAACAACTTCCGCAAGTTCGAACTGGAAGCCAATCTCGGCGAGCGTTATGCGGTCGAGGAGATCACTGCCCAGACCATCGATCCGGATTTTGCCCGCAACGCCAAGATCCATCGCGCCTGGAAAATCACGGCACGTTGATGATTGCCCCTTTGTAGGAGCGAGCCTGCTCGCGATGGTCGATAAAGATAACGCGAGCTTTCTGAAAGCACGCGGTGTTCTTGAGTCCATCGCGAGCAGGCTCGCTCCTACAGTGCTGGTCAAATTAGTGGCTAATAGCTATAACTCAACTCAGGGCCAAAGGGCTTTCCCGCACCTGGCGTTTTGAGTTGCGTTTTATGTCGTTGCACGCCATGCGCCCAAAGATTCTGGGGTTTATCAGCGAAGATGCCTCGGCCTGGCTGGTCGCGCTGCTGGTATTGCTGATCGGCGGGGTGCTCACCGGATTGCTGGCGTGGTCGACGCTGAATCTGTTCCACCATCAATTGCGGCAACGTTTCCAACTGCTGGCCAGTGAACGTTACAGCCGTATCGAAGAGCGTTTCGAAGATCAGGAACAGCGCCTCGATGGCCTGCGCCGGTTTTTCGCCAATTCCGATTCGGTTTCCCGAGCGGAATTCGATGGTTACACCCGGCCTTTGCTGCTGCGAACCCAGGCGTATTCCTACGCCCAGCGGGTCACCCATGACGAGCGAGTGGCGTTCGAGCGTCGGGTGCGAGACGAGGGCTTGAGCAATTTCACCCTCAGAGAGCTCAACGCCGACGGCCTATTACAACTGGCGGGCGAGCGAGATGAGTACGTGGCGGTGCTGTATAGCCAGACGCTAAGCAGACTCGGTGCTCCCCTCGGTTACGACTTGCTGGCTCAGCCCCTGCGGCGTGCCACGCTCGATCGGGCCGATCAGCGTGGCGGCATGGCGGTGTCGCAACCGATGCATCTGGTGAGTATCGAGCCGGCTTATGCGCGTGGTGTGCTGCTGGTCGCACCGGTCCAGCGCAACAGTCAGGACCACAAAGCCGCGAAGCCCTACGGTTATGTCATGGCCGTGATCAGCATGCGCCAGTTGCTGGCGGACGGACTGCCGGACGCCAGCCATGACTATCTCTCGGTGCGCATCCTCGATTTGTCGATCGATGAACAGCACGAGGTGCTGTTCGAGTCACCTAACCCGCCGGCTATCAGCGAGCTGTCCGCCACGCGCCTGTTGCGCATGGCCGACCATGACTATCAAGTCGATATCCAGCCCAGCGACGCATTCGTGAAGGCCAACCATTCCTCTGTGACCAGTGTGGTGGTGTTGGGTGGATTGCTCAGCGTGATGCTCAGTGCCTTGCTGTATGTGTTGGTCAGTCAACGTCGGCGGGCGTTGAAACTGGTCGAGCAACGCACCCGGGAACTGCGCGATCGAGAGCAGGAGTTGCGCGGCACCCATGGCCAGTTGCGTGGCGTGTTGAATGCCGCCACCCAGGTCGCGATCATCGCCACCGACCTGCGCGGCGTCATCAGCACCTTCAATGCCGGTGCCGAGCAGATGCTTGGCTATTCCAGCACCGAGGTGGTGGGGCACATGACCCTGGAGAGTCTGCACCTGCCCCGGGAACTGGTCGCTCGCTCGGCAGAGTTGAGCGCGCGCTATGGCAAACCGGTGCCGACCTGCCAGGCGATGCTGGTCGAAGGCGACGCGGAGGGCGACCACGAGGCGCGGGAGTGGACGCTGGTGCGCGGCGATGGCAGCCACTTGATGGTCAACATGCTCGCCACGCCGGTGCTGGACGAGCAAGGCCTGTGGGTCGGGCACCTGGCGGTTTGCATCGACATCACCGAACGCAAGCGGGTCCACGAGGCACTCGCGGCGCGGGACCTGTTGTTGAAGAAGCTCAGCGCCCACGTGCCTGGTGGTATCTATCAGTTCAAGATGGAATTCGACGGACGCTTCAGCGTGATCTATGCCAGCGACGGCATTCGCGAGATCTACGAGCTCGAACCCGACGTGTTGCTGCTCAATGCCGAAGCGATCTTCACCCGGATTCACCCCCAGGACACCACCCGTGTCCGCGCCTCGATCCGGGCCTCGGCCGACACCCTCAGCCCCTGGCGCGAGGAATACCGCGTGCAACTGCCACAGCGGGGTCTGCGTTGGGTGCGTGGCGAGGCCACGCCGGAGGAACTGCCCGGTGGCGGTGTGCTGTGGCACGGCTACATCTCGGACATTTCCGATATGAAGCGGGTGGAAGAAGAGTTGCGTGCGCTGTCGGTCACCGATTCCCTGACCGGTATCCACAACCGGCGTTATTTCCAGGAACGCCTGACCATCGAAATGACCCGGGTGGAGCGCGGTGGCGGGAGTTTGTCGGTAATCATGCTCGATATCGATCATTTCAAGCGCATCAATGACCTGCATGGCCATGCCATCGGTGATCGGGTGTTGCAGGCCGTGTGCCAACGGATCGGCCACCGGCTGCGCCGCACCGATGTGTTCTGCCGCTTGGGCGGAGAGGAGTTCATGGTGCTGTGCCCGGATATCAACGGCGAACATGCCTATATGTTGGCCCGGCAGTTGTGGCAAGGCCTGCGCAGCTCACCCATTGAAGGAGTCGGTACGGTCACCGCCAGTTTCGGGATTGCCAGTTGGCGGGCCGGGGAGGGTGCCGATGCCTTGCTGTTGCGCGCGGATTCAGGGGTTTACGCGGCGAAACAGGCAGGAAGGGATCGGGTTGAGGCGGAAATGAACTAGGGGGGCATGCAATCCCTGTGGGAGCGGGCTTGCTCGCGAAAGCGGCTTGTCTGTCACATCGATGTTGGATGTGCCGCCGTCTTCGCGAGCAAGCCCGCTCCCACAAGGGATCTACTGTGTTCTCTGGATCCGGGTTACAACACCGAAGCCGTCTGCGGCACTTTCGGTTGGCGGTACAGGTCCAGCAGCACCTGATCGAGCACCGACGAGGCGCCGAACGGGGCCTTGTCATTGAGGATCGCCACCACCGCCCAGGTGTTGCCGTTGACGTCGCGACTGAAACCGGCAATCGCCCGCACGGTGTTCAGGGTGCCGGTCTTGACGTGGGCTTCACCGCGCATGGCGGTGGTCTTCAGGCGTTTTCGCATGGTGCCGTCGGTGCCGGCAATGGGCATCGAACTGATGTACTCGGCGGAATACGGGCTGTGCCAGGCCGCTTCGAGCATCGAGGCCATTTCCCGGGCGCTGACACGCTCGGCGCGAGACAGGCCGGAGCCGTTCTCCATCACCAGGTGCGGCGCGGTGATGCCCTTTTTCGCCAGCCACTGACGCACCACACGCTGGGCAGCCTTGGCGTCGTCACCATCGGCATCGGTACGGAAGCGTTGGCCAAGGCTCAGGAACAACTGCTGGGCCATGGTGTTGTTACTGTACTTGTTGATGTCGCGGATGATTTCCGCCAGGTCCGGCGAGAACGCCCGGGCCAGGACCTTGGCGTCTTTCGGTGTAGGCGCCAGCACATCCCTGCCCTGAATGCTGCCACCCAGTTCCTTCCATATCGCGCGGACGGCGCCGGCGGTGTAGGTCGCGTGGTCGAGCAGCGACAGGTAGGTCTGCGAGCTGCAGCCTTCGCCCAGCTGACCGCCGACGGTAACGGTCACGGTGCCATCGGCTTGCGCCACCGGGTTGTAGCGCACGCCACCGGTGCATTGTTTGGAATTGAGGGCCTTGACCTGGTTGTCGATGCGGATGCTCGCAATCGGCGGTTCCACCGAGACCAGTACCTTGCCCGAGTCATTGCGCGCAACGAAGCGCAGCGCCTTGAGGTTGACCAGCAGCGAATCGGGTTTGACCAGGAACGGCTTGTTCTCGTCGTTGCCGTCGTCATTGAACTCCGGCAGTTGCGGTTGCACGAAGAAGGTTTTGTCCAGCACCAGGTCGCCGGTGACCTGGGTGACACCGTTGGCACGCAGGTCGCGCATCAGCAGCCAGAGTTTTTCCATGTTCAGCTTCGGATCGCCGCCACCCTTGAGGTAGAGGTTGCCATTGAGGATGCCGCCACTGAGGGTGCCGTCGGTGTAGAACTCGGTTTTCCACTGGTGGTTCGGGCCGAGCATTTCCAGGGCCGCGTAGGTGGTGACCAGTTTCATGGTCGACGCCGGGTTGACCGACACGTCGGCGTTGAAAACGGTGGGGGTGCCAGGGCCGGTGAGCGGGATCATCACCAGCGACAGGGCGTTGTCCTGCAATTTGCTGGCCTTGAGGGCTTTTTCAACGTTGGGCGACAAGGCGGTATTGATCGGGTCAGCGGAAACGGGGAGGGCCAGAGGAAGGAGAAGACCGGCCAGCAGCAATGGACGCAACGATTTGATCATGTGAAATAAAACCCTACAGCCGAGGGGGGAAAAGACGAGGGCATGAACATGAAAGCCCTCAGCGGTCATGAAAGTGTCGGCATTATGCCCCAAGGTGTCGTGGCTTGTGCCGTGCCTTGGCCTTCCAATCCGCTATTTTTTTACCGACGGTACTTTTGCAGCCAGGACGCAGCGGCTGATTCAGCCTTCTGCAAGGCGGGGGGCGCCAGGAGGGGGACAGATTTTGTCGTGCCATAAACAAACAGGGCCATCACGATGGATGGCCCTGTTTAACATCAAGCTACCGGATTGATCGGCTTTTCCGGGTACCAGACGTCGATCAGCGGGCTGACGGTTGCTTCGGTCAGTTCGCTGCGGCCCTTGAGCCAGGCTTCAACGGCAGCACGCTGCTCTTCGGACACCGAGCCACGCTTCTGCAGGCAAACCAGACCGAAGTCGTCGCCGCCGACATAGCCCAGACCGTTGGCTTCCATGGCTTCTTTCAGGAATGCGTCGAGGAATGCGTCGATTGCCTCGTCAGCCAGATCTTCCTTGAAGTCCAGGTTCAATTCGAAACCCAATTCCTGGAACTCGTCTACACAGAGCTTTTTGCGCAGACGCTGGGAGCGGTTAGTGGCCATGAAACAATCCTCAAAAGTAATAACGCCGCGCATCTTACCAGCTAAGCGGCGTCACTGCTCCAGATCCCGGGGCTTTTTGCTGCTTTCACAAACCGGGCAACACATCGGGCGGCACAATCGCCCCGCCCTTCATCACCACCGGGGTTTTCTCCAGAATCGTGATATCAGCGATCGGATCGCCTTCAACGGCGATCATGTCGGCAAAACGACCCGCACTGACGGCGCCTACATCCTGCTGCCAGTTGAGCAAGTCCGCGGCAACCACCGTGGCGGACTGGATCGCCTGCATCGGCGTCATGCCGAACTTGACCATGTAGGCGAATTGTTTGGCATTGGTGCCGATTGGATAGACGCCCGCGTCGGTGCCATAGGCAATTTTCACCCCGGCCTTGACCGCTTTGCGGAAAGCCTGACGTTGTACGTCAGTGGTTTCGGTATTTTTACGCAAGTAACTCTCCGGCCAGTTTTCCTTGCGCCCGACTTCATCGATGTAATCGCCGTTGTAGATATCCATCACAAGGTAGGTGCCATTGTCTTTCGCCAGTTTGATTCCTTCGTCATCCAGCAGCGAGGCATGTTCAACCGACCTGACGCCGGCGCGGATGGCGGCCTTGATCCCTTCGGCACCGTGGGCATGCACGGTGGCATAGCTTTTGTGAACCCTGGCTTCCTGGACCACCGCGCGCATTTCCTCTTCGGTCATTTCCATCTGGCCCGGTTCGGTCCCTTCGGCCAGTACCGAGCCGGTTCCCATCATCTTGATGGTGTCCACACCGTGCTGGAACAGGTAACGGGTCTTCAATTTCGCATCATTGGCATCGCGATAGACCCCGACCCGCATGTCCGCCGGGATCTCAACACCCGGCGCGAAGCCCGTCACTTCGCCACCACCGCCCGCCACGGTGATGTACGCGCCCACCACATTCATTCTTGGCCCCAGCACGCGGTTGGCGTTGATCGCGTCGCGCAGCGCGACATCGGTGAACGCACGATAGGTGCCCAGGTCATGCACGGTGGTAAAACCCGCGCGCAAGGTTTGATAGGCGTGTTTTGCGCCCATCAGGGCTACGTCCTGTGGGGAATGCAGGAGCGGTTCGGCGACGTTGTTGGTCATGTCCCAGTCGGAGATGTGCGTGTGCATATCGATCAGCCCCGGCAACACGGTCCTGGTTGACCAGTCAATCACTGTGCTATTGGCCGGCGGGGCACTCCACGGCTCCACGGCGACGATGCGTTCATCCTCGATCTTGATGCGTTGATCGTTCAGTACCTTGCCTTTTTCGACATCCACCAGTTTCCCCGCATGGACATACACAGTATCGGCGTAGGCGGACATCGCCATCGAGGAGAGCGTTACAGCCAGTGCGATGCACTTGATCGGGAAGTTTTTCATGTGAAACCTCTTGTTTTTATTTTGCTGAAGCGCGCACATCAAAAAAGATCGAACGGGTATTCAGTGATGATCCGAAGTTGCTTGACGCTGTCGCCGGTAAAGGCAAAGTCGGCATAACGTATGCGCACCGACAGGTCTTTCAGGGGGCCACTTTCCACGACGGTCTTCAGATCGATATCGCGTTCGATCTGTTTGTCCGAATGGGCGTAATAGGCGTACAGGCTACCCGGATCAACTTTCTCGTCATCGATATCGAAGCCGTAGACGTAGCGAAACCCGAGGGTCGTGTGCAAATAACCGGTGCTGCCAAAGTCATAGGCATAACCGAGTCCGATAGACTGTTCGCCGGGGCCGTTGAAATCGCCATATTGCGAAGAGTTGGCCAGATAGATGGAGTCCATGTACGTGCCGTCCGAGGACATCAAATAGTCGAACGGCGTACTGCCGTGAACTTTTTGATAGGACAGGGTGTAAGTATGCGGACCATTGGCGTAAGCGGTGGAAAACGACCAGGCGGTGTTGTTTATATCGCCGGCATTGGCCTTGCCTTCATCGAGGGTGCGGTAGAGGTTGAAGTCGAAACTCAGTGACTGATCCGCATCCAGGGCCAGGCTGTAGTTGGCATTGACGTAGTACTGACGCCAAAGGTCTTCGGCGCGGGAGGCATAGAAGCCGACGCTGCCTGCGTCGACAGGTGTGTAAGTCAACCCGGCGTAGTCAACGTTGCCGGCATCGACTCCCGCGTAGCCGGCCTTGAAGCCCTCGTCATGATTGGTGGTCGTGTAGCCGCGGGAAGAGTAGAAGTGCCCGATATCGATACTGACTTTATCGATATCGTCGCTTAACAATTGAATGCCTCTAGTTGTCATCGGCATCAATCGCAAGTCGGGCGTGGCGAACACAGGGTTGTAGGGGCGCAAGTCACCAAACTTCAGAACCGTATTCGACCATTTCATTTTTACCGCGCCGTTGAGTGTCGATGACTCGGTCCTTTCTCCATCCCCCTCGGCGGGAAACATTCCCGTCCCCACCGTACCGCGACCACCATCGAGCTTGTAGGCGGTGTAGGCACTTGCATCGACACCGAATCCGATTTCCCCTTGGGTAAAACCGGATTGGTAGTCCATCAGGAAACCCTGTCCCCAGCCGATTGCATCGGGGTAGTGCGACAGTGAGTTGCGATTGAAATACATATTGCGCGCAATCAATTTGGCGGTACTGCGTTCGATAAAACCTTCCGGGGCTTCGTCGGCTTGCGCAAGCAGAGAACTTGCGGACATCGAAAATACAAACAGTCCCAACAATGGACGTTTCTTCATTGGAGGCCTCAGGGCTTTTTCTTATTGTTTTTAAAACGCCTCCGAGAATGTGCTTCGGTCATCTGAAATTACAGTGATGTATCTGCATTAATGCCATGTGAGTAGCGCATAGAAAAAAACGGCGACCCAGGGGTCGCCGTTTTTTTTAAGATCAAAGGATCGCAGCCTCGTTGCACTCGACAGCTCCTACAGGGGATTTCATTTCAATGTAGGAGCTGTCGAGTGCAACGAGGCTGCGATCTTTTGCTTTCACGCATTACGCCAATTCAAAATCACCAGCGTCACCACCCCGGCAACAATCCCCCAAAACGCCGAACCAATGGAAAACAACGTCAGCCCCGACGCCGTGACCATGAAGGTGATCAGCGCTGCTTCACGTTCCTTCACTTCGCTCATGGCGATGCTCAAGCCGTTGATGATCGAGCCGAACAGCGCCAGCGCCGCAATCGACAGCACCAGTTCCTTGGGCAGCGCGGCAAACAATGCCGCGAGCGTCGCGCCGAACACACCGGCAACCCCGTAGAAAATCCCGCACCAGACCGCTGCGGTGTAGCGTTTGTTGCGATCCTCATGGGCGTGCGGTCCGGTGCAGATCGCTGCGCTGATCGCCGCCAGGTTGATCCCGTGGGAGCCGAACGGTGCCAGCAGTAAACTGGCGATGCCGGTGGTGGTGATCAGTGGCGAGGCGGGCACCGTGTAACCATCGGCGCGCAATACGGCGATGCCGGGCATGTTTTGTGAGGTCATGGCGACAACAAACAGCGGGATGCCGATGCTGATGGTCGCGGCCAGGGAGAAGTGCGGCGTGGTCCAGACCGGCGTGGCCACCTCCAGGTGGAAGCTGCTGAAGTCCAGCAGCCCCATGAAGCCTGACAATGCCGTGCCGATCAGCAAGGCTGCCAGCACCGCATAGCGCGGCGACAGGCGCTTGACCACCAGATAACTGACAAACATCCCCAGTACCAGGGCGGTGCGGTGTTGCGCCGCGACGAAAATCTCACTGCCGATCTTGAACAGGATTCCCGCCAGCAGGGCGGCGGCCAGGGATGCCGGGATCTTTTTCACCAGCCGTTCGAAGCTGCCGGTCAGCCCGCAAATCGTCACCAGCACCGCGCAGGTGATATAGGCACCAATGGCTTCGCCGTAGCTCACGCCGCCCAGGCTGGTGATCAGCAGGGCAGCGCCGGGGGTCGACCAGGCAATGGTGATCGGCGTGCGATAGCGCAAGGACAGGCCGATGGAGCACACCGCCATGCCGATCGAGATGGCCCAGATCCACGAGGAAATCTGCCCGCTGCTCAGGCCTGCCGCTTGCCCGGCCTGGAACATCAGCACCAGGGAGCTGGTGTAGCCGGTCATCATGGCGATGAAACCGGCGACGATGGCCGAGGGTGAGGTGTCGGCCAGCGGGCGGATTTGCGTGTGGGTGGCGTCATTCATGACGGTGGTGTTCCTTATACAAATGAAGATGTCCGCAGCAACGCTGAACCTTGTGGGAGCGGGCTTGCTCGCGAAGGGGACGTGTCAGTCGACATTGATATGGCAGACAGACCGCATTCGCGAGCAAGCCCGCTCCCACAGGGAGCGTGCCAAAAAAGGCGGATTCTGCGAACAAGCCTAAACTCAAAAGTAATCAGGTGTTGCGATACAGCCGAGGCAACATTCAGCCGTACAGTCGTGTTGCCACCTACCATTGTGTACAATCGCAGTGTTTTTTACGCGATACTTGCCAGCGACCCACTGTGCCGTATTACAGTCGCGGTCAATTCGCCGCAGTTCTTCCGACTCGAGTGCCCATGAACGAACAGTTGCAACCCCTAAAGAAACAACCGCGAGCAGGCAAAGCCGGCCGCAGCGGTACCCAGGACGATATTGTCTACGCGCATATCTTCGAGGCCATCCTCGAACAGCGTCTGGCGCCCGGCACCAAGTTGAGCGAAGAAGCGCTGGGGGAAATTTTCGGGGTCAGCCGCACCATCATTCGCCGCGCCTTGTCGCGCCTGGCCCATGAAGGCGTGGTATTGCTGCGTCCGAATCGTGGCGCCGTGGTCGCCAGCCCGAGCGTCGAAGAAGCCCGCCAGGTGTTCATGGCCCGCCGTCTGGTGGAGCGAGCGATCACCGAGCTGGCCGTTCAGCACGCGACCGCCGAGCAGATTGCCGAATTGCGCCAGATGGTCAACGACGAACGCGACAGTTTCTCCCGTGGCGATCGTGGTGCCGGCATCCGCCTGTCGGGTGAATTCCACCTGAAACTGGCCGAAGCCGCAAAAAACGCGCCGCTGATCAGTTTCCAGCGCAGCCTGGTGTCCCAGACGTCGCTGATCATCGCCCAGTATGAAAGCGGCAACCGTTCCCATTGCTCCTACGACGAGCACACCCAGTTGATTGACGCCATCGAAAAGCGCGACGCTGAACTGGCGGTGAACCTGATGATGCATCACATGGATCACATCGACAGCAAGCTCAACCTCGACGAGGAAAGTGCTTCGGACGATCTGCATGCGGTGTTCTCGCATTTGTTGCAAACCAAGAAGCCGGGTCGATCGACTGCGAAACTCTGAAATACCGCGTCGCCTGATTCGCGAGCAAGCCCGCTCCCACATTTGATCTGTGCCGTTCACAAATCCCCTGTGGGAGCGGGCTTGCTCGCGAAGGCGGCCTTGAAGACACAAAAAATCCCCCGGGCTGAAAAGCGGCGGGGGATTTTTTATGCCCGGAAAACCTTAGCGCTGATGCACCAGGTTCCCCGCCGCATAGGTCTGCAGCACCGTCCGGTCATCCCCCAGGGTCATCAACACAAACAACGTCTCGGCGATGTTGTTGGCCTGCTTCAAGCGATAGCCCAGCAGCGGCGTGGCGTTGTAGTCCAGCACCAGGAAGTCGGCGTCGGTGCCCGGTTGCAGGTTGCCGATCTTGTCCTCCAGGCGTAATGCGCGGGCGCCGCCGAGGGTGGCCAGGTACAGCGACTTGAACGGGCTCAGGCGTGCACCTTGCAGCTGCATGACCTTGTAGGCTTCGTTGAGGGTTTGCAGTAGCGAGAAACTGGTGCCGCCGCCCACATCGGTGCCGATGCCGACATTGAGCTTGTGCTTCTCGGCCATCGGCAGGTTGAACAGGCCGCTGCCGAGGAAGAAGTTCGAGGTCGGGCAGAACGAGATGGCCGAACCGGTTTCTGCCAGGCGCGCGCACTCGTCATCGCACAGGTGCACACCATGGGCGAACACCGAGCGCTCGCCGAGCAACTGGTAGTGATCGTAGACGTCCAGGTAGCCTTTGCGCTCGGGGAACAGCTCCTTGACCCACTCGATTTCCTTGAGGTTTTCGCTGATGTGGGTCTGCATGTACAGATCCGGGTATTCGGTCAGCAACTGGCCGGCCAGGGTCAGCTGTTCCGGGGTGCTGGTCGGTGCGAAGCGTGGGGTGACCGCGTAGTGCAGGCGACCCTTGCCGTGCCAGCGCTCGATCAGTGCCTTGCTTTCGACGTAGCTGGATTCGGCGGTGTCGGTCAGGTAGTCCGGGGCGTTGCGGTCCATCATCACCTTGCCGGCGATCATCCGCAGGTCGAGCTGCTCGGCGGCTTCGAAGAACGAGTTCACCGATTGCGGATGCACGCTGCCGAATACCAGCGCAGTGGTGGTGCCGTTGCGCAACAGTTCCTTGATGAAAATGTCCGCGACCTGGTCGGCGTGGGCCTTGTCGGCGAACTGGCTTTCGCATGGGAAGGTGTAGGTGTTGAGCCAGTCCAGCAGTTGCTCGCCATAGGCGCCGACCATGCCGGTTTGCGGCAGGTGGATGTGGGTGTCGATGAAGCCGGGGGTGATCAATGCATCCTGGTAGTGAGTGATTTCGACGTCAGCCGGCAGGGTCGGCAGCAGTTCGCTGGCGTGGCCCAGGGCGCTGATCTGGCCGTTATCCACAACCAGCAAGCCGTCTTCGAAATACTCGTAGGAGGCTTCGATGCCCACGACGGCAGGGTCGGCGATGCTGTGCAGGATGGCGGCGCGGTAAGCTTTGCGAGTCAAAGGCATGAGATTCTCAATTCGAGGCTTTCAAGTTTGCGGTTTGGCTGCGGCGTGACGCGGGCAGCAGTTTGGCAATCGATCCGGCGCTGGCGGTGTGCTGGCCGAAGTTCGCGTTATAGGTGGCGATGATTTCGCCAGCGATGGAGATGGCGATTTCCACAGGCAGCTTGCCTTTGACTTCGCCGATGCCCATCGGGCAGCGCATGCGTTGCACGACGCTGTTGTCGAAACCACGGTCGCGCAGGCGATGTTCGAACTTCACCCGTTTGGTCTTCGAACCGATCAGGCCGAAGTAGGCAAAGTCGTTGCGCTTGAGGATCGCAGCGGTCAGTTCGAGGTCGAGTTGATGGTTGTGGGTCATCACGATGCAATAGCTGCCGGCCGGCAGATCATCGATTTCATCCACCGGTTCTTCGCTGACGATCTTGCGCACGCCATGGGGGATCTGCTCGGGGAATTCATCTTCGCGCGAGTCGATCCAGCGCACCCGGCAGGGCAGGCTGGCCAGCAGCGGCACCAGGGCACGGCCGACGTGGCCGGCACCGAACACGGCGATCTGCGCTTGAACCTGGCCCATCGGTTCGAACAGCAACACCGTGGCGCCACCGCAGCACTGGCCGAGGCTGGCGCCGAGGCTGAAGCGCTCCAGATGGGTGTCCTGCTTGCCGCTGGCTAGCATCTCGCGGGCGATCTTCATGGCCTTGTATTCCAGGTGCCCGCCACCGATGGTGTCGAAGCTCTGGTTTGCGCTGATGACCATCTTCGAGCCAGCGTTGCGCGGCGTCGAGCCGAGCTCTTCGATGATGGTGATCAGCACGCAGGGCTCACCGCGGTTTTGCAGGTCGGCGAGGGCGTCGATCCAGTTGTACATGTTTCACCTCAACATCTCTGTTGTCTGTACCGGCCTCTTCGCGAGCAAGCCCGCTCCCACATTTTGATCTCTGTCATTCACAAAATTTGTGCCCACTGGAGATCCATTGTGGGAGCGGGCTTGCTCGCGAAGGCCGCACCTCGGTCTTAGAGCGAAGCCAACTCGGTCTCAGCCCCGACAGCTTTCGCCGCCTTCAGCTGACGCATCTGCTCACAGCCCCACAACACTCGCTCCGGGGTCGCCGGTGCGTCGATTTTCGGTTGATGCTTGTAGTCACCAAGGCTCGCCACGGCGTCCTTGATCGCACACCACGAGGCAATGCCGAGCATGAACGGCGGCTCGCCCACGGCCTTGGAATGGAACACCGTGTCTTCCGGGTTCTTGCGGTTCTCCACCAGCTTGACCCGCAGGTCCAGCGGCATGTCCGCCACGGCCGGGATCTTGTAGCTGGCCGGGCCGTTGGTCATCAGCTTGCCCTTGTTGTTCCACACCAGCTCTTCCATGGTCAGCCAACCCATGCCCTGGATGAAACCGCCCTCGACCTGACCGATGTCGATGGCCGGGTTCAACGAGGCGCCGACGTCGTGGAGGATGTCGGTGCGCAGCATCTTGTATTCGCCGGTCAGGGTGTCGACCAGCACTTCGCAGCACGCCGCGCCAAAGGCGAAGTAGTAGAACGGACGGCCGCGCGCCTGGCTGCGGTCGTAGTAGATTTTCGGGGTCTTGTAGAAGCCGGTGCTCGACAGCGAGACCTGGGCGAAATACGCCTGCTGGATCAACGCTTCGAAAGTCAGGATGTGATCGCGGACCCGCACGTGGCCGTTGTGGAACTCCACGTCTTCTTCGCTGACCTTGTACTGGCGCGCGGCGAATTCCACCAGGCGCTTCTTGATGGTTTCTGCGGCGTTCTGCGCAGCCTTGCCGTTCAGGTCGGCACCGCTGGACGCAGCGGTCGGCGAGGTGTTCGGTACTTTGTCGGTGTTGGTCGCGGTGATCTGTACGCGGTCCATTTCCACCTGGAACACTTCGGCCACGACCTGCGCGACCTTGGTGTTCAGGCCCTGGCCCATTTCGGTGCCGCCGTGGTTGAGGTGGATGCTGCCGTCGGTGTAGACGTGCACCAGGGCGCCTGCCTGGTTGAGGAAGCTGGCGGTGAAGGAAATACCGAATTTCACCGGGGTCAGCGCCAGACCTTTTTTCAGGATCGGGCTGTTGGCGTTGTAGCGACGGATCGCTTCGCGACGCTCGGCGTACTGGCTGCTTTCTTCCAGTTCGGCGGTCATCTCTTCGAGCATGTTGTGCTCGACGGTCTGGTAGTAGTGGGTGACGTTGCGTTCGGTCTTGCCGTAGTAGTTGGCCTTGCGCACGGCCAATGGATCCAGGGCCAGATGGCGAGAGATGGCGTCCATCACTTCTTCGATGGCGACCATGCCTTGCGGGCCGCCGAAACCACGGTAGGCGGTGTTCGATGCGGTGTTGGTCTTGCAACGGTGACCGTTGATGGTCGCATCGCCCAGGTAGTACGAGTTGTCCGAGTGGAACATCGCGCGGTCGACGATCGACGCCGACAGGTCAGGGGAGCAACCGCAGTTGCCGGCCAGTTCCAGGTTGATGCCGTGCAGGCGGCCGGTGCTGTCGAAGCCCACGTCGTACTCGACATAGAACGGGTGACGCTTGCCGGTCATCAGCATGTCTTCGACCCGTGGCAGGCGCATCTTGGTCGGCTGGCCGGTGAGGTGCGCGATCACCGCGCACAGGCACGCCGGGCTGGCTGCCTGGGTTTCCTTGCCGCCAAAACCGCCGCCCATGCGACGCATGTCGACGACGATCTTGTTCATCGACACGTCCAGCACTTCGGCCACCAGCTTCTGCACTTCGGTGGGGTTCTGCGTGGAGCAGTAGACGATCATGCCGCCGTCTTCGGTCGGCATCACCGAAGAGATCTGGGTTTCCAGGTAGAAGTGTTCCTGGCCGCCGATGTGCAGGGTGCCCTGGATGCGGTGCTCGGCAGTGGCCAGCGCCGTGGCCGAATCGCCGCGTTTGTGAGTGTGGCTGTCGAGTACGAAGTGGCGCTTGCGCAGGGCTTCGACCACGTCCAGCACGGGTTCCAGATCTTCGTATTCGATGATCGCGGCCATCGCCGCCTTGCGCGCGGTTTCCAGGTCTTTCGCCGCCACGGCGACCACCGGTTGACCGACGAATTGCACGGTATCGATGGCCAGCAGCGGATCGCCCGGCAGCAACGGACCGATGTCTTTGAGGCCCGGCACGTCTTCGTGGGTGATGGCGATGCGCACGCCTTCGAAGGCATAGCAGGGCGAGGTGTCGATGCTGATGATCCGCGCGTGGGCACGGTCCGACATGCGTGCATAAACGTGCAACTGGTTCGGAAACTCCAGGCGGTCGTCGATGTATTGCGCTTCACCGGCCACATGCTTGGCGGCGCTGTCGTGCTTGACGCTGCGGCCGACACCGGTGGTCAGGTCCTTGGCGAACAGTTCAGCCAATTCGGCTTGGGTCTTCTCTACGGCGTGATGATTAGACATAAGCGGTCACCCGGGTCTCGATGTGCGGTGTTTGCAGTTCGATGAAGTATTTGCGCAGCAGGTTCTGCGCGCTGAGCAGGCGATATTCCTTGCTGGCGCGGAAGTCGGAGAGCGGCGTGAAGTCTTCGGCCAGGGCAGCGCAGGCGCGTTCAACGGTGGCATGCCCTTGGGATGAAGAGTCAAAACGGGAGCCGAGCAGTGCGGCCTCGCATGCAGCGGCGCGTTTCGGGATGGCGGCCATGCCGCCGAAGGCGACGCGGGCTTCAGCCACAACACCGTTTTCCAGGCGAATGTTGAAGGCGGCGCAGACTGCCGAGATGTCGTCGTCCAGGCGCTTGGAAACCTTGTAGGCGCGGAACAGTTTTTCGACGCTGGCGCGGGGCACGATGATCTTCTCGATGAACTCGCTTTCCTGGCGCGCAGTCACGCGGTAATCGATGAAGTAATCTTCCAGGGCCATGGTGCGACGGGTTTCGCCTTTGCACAGCACGATCTGCGCGCCGAGGGCGATCAGCAGGGGCGGCGAGTCACCAATCGGCGAGGCGTTGCCGATGTTGCCGCCCAGGGTGCCCTGGTTGCGGATCTGCAAGGAGGCAAAGCGGTGCAGCAATTCACCGAAGTCCGGGTACTCGGCGTTCAAGGCCTCGTAGCAATCGGAAAGGGAGGTGGCGGCACCGATTTCCAGGCGATCGTCAAAACGTTCGATGCGCTTCATCTCGGCGACGTTGCCAACGTAGATCATCACCGGCAGGGTGCGGTGGAACTGCGTGACTTCCAGTGCCAGGTCAGTACCGCCGGCCAACAGGCGGGCCTGTGGATAAGCGTCGTAGAGGTCGGCCAGGTCGGCCACGGTCAACGGCACCAGGCAGCGTTTGTCGCCGCTGTTGAGTTCGCCGATATCGGTTGGGGCGATGGCTTTGAGGCGGGCGATGGTGTCGGCTTCGCGGGCGTCGAACTGATCCGGTTGCCTGGCGCAGCAGGACTGCTCGGCGGCTTCCAGGATCGGCCGGTAGCCGGTGCAACGGCAGAGGTTGCCGGCTAGTGCTTCGTGGGCCTTGGCGTGATCCGGTGCTTCGCTGTTCTTTTGCAGGGCAAACAGCGACATCACGAAGCCTGGGGTGCAGAAGCCGCATTGCGAGCCGTGGCACTCGACCATGGCTTTCTGCACGCTGTGCAGTTCACCCTTGTGCTTGAGGTCTTCGACGCTGATCAGTTGTTTGCCGTGCAGGGACGACACGAAGGTCAGGCACGAGTTGAGGCTGCGATAACGAATGTGTTCGCGGCCGTCATCATCGGTCTGCAATTCGCCGACCACCACGGTGCAGGCGCCGCAGTCACCGCTGGCGCAGCCTTCTTTGGTGCCGGGTTTGCCTACATGGTCGCGCAGATAATTGAGCACGGTCAGGTTCGGGTCCAGGGCGTGCTCGCTACGGAGTTCCTGGTTTAGTAAAAACTGGATCACGGAAGGCCTCGCAGACTCATTATTGTTGTTAACCGATAGGAACCGAATTTAGCAGGTCTGACTTTTCGGTCAATGATTTTCTGACTTAAAGGTCAGGAAAATGCGTTTTGTCGATTAACCACCTGTTCCTTAATTATTGTCGTTGGTTCGATAGCCTGCCTTTTTGCTTCAATTAGCTTGAATCGTGCCAAAAACCTCCGGGCGGGCACTCCGCCCTGACGCAGCAATTGCGCTACACTGCGCCGCTTGTACAGATCAAAGAGTTTGAAGGACAACCATGACGTTCAAGGCGCCGGACAGCCTCGCCGAGCAAATCGCTCACCACCTCGCCGAACGCATCATTCGCGGCGAAATGAAGCCCGGGGAGCGCATCCAGGAACAGAAGGTCACGCTGGCCCTCAATGTCAGCCGCGGTTCGGTCCGCGAGGCCTTGCTGATCCTCGAGCGTCGGCACCTGATCGCGATCCTGCCGCGACGGGGCGCCCACGTCACCGAGCTCACGCCGCACAAGGTGCAGAGCCTGTGCACGCTGATGAGCGAACTCTATATTCTGCTCGGTAACTCGGTGGCCAGCGGCTGGAAAACCCAGGCCGACATGGCGCCGTTCGTGCAGATCCAGCAACGTCTGACTGCCAGCTACGAACGTCAGGACATCCGCACTTTCGTCGACGACAGCTTCAATGTGATGCGTGCTGCGTACCCGTTCGCCGACAACCCGTACTTGCAGGAGACAGTCGAGAATTTGCAGCCGGCCATGAGCCGTGCGTATTTCCTTGCGCTGGACCAGCGCAAAGCGTCGATGAGTGAATTCCTCGAGCTGTTCGAACGCTTGCTCGCTGCCGTGCTGGCCCGTGACTTTGCGCAGATTCGCGTGGTGCTGACGGCTTACGCCCAGCGCAGTTGCGATCTGGTGATCTCCGCCTTGACGGACGCCTGATCTTGCGGCTCAAGTGCATCAAACTGGCGGGGTTCAAGTCCTTCGTCGATCCGACCACGGTGAACTTCCCCAGTAACATGGCGGCGGTGGTCGGGCCCAATGGCTGCGGCAAGTCGAACATCATCGACGCCGTGCGCTGGGTGATGGGCGAGAGCTCGGCGAAGAACCTGCGCGGCGAGTCGATGACCGACGTCATCTTCAATGGCTCGACCAGCCGCAAGCCGGTGAGCCAGGCCAGCATCGAACTGGTGTTCGATAACTCCGACGGCACACTGCTCGGCGAGTACGCCGCCTACGCGGAAATTTCCATTCGCCGCAAAGTGACCCGCGACAGCCAGACCACCTACTATCTCAACGGCACCAAGTGCCGGCGCCGCGACATCACCGACATCTTCCTTGGCACCGGCCTTGGCCCGCGCAGCTACTCGATCATCGAGCAGGGGATGATCTCCAAGCTGATCGAGTCCAAGCCAGAAGACCTGCGTAACTTCATCGAAGAAGCCGCGGGCATCTCCAAGTACAAGGAGCGCCGGCGCGAGACGGAAAATCGCATCCGCCGCACCCACGAAAACCTTGAGCGCCTGACCGACCTGCGCGAAGAGCTCGAGCGTCAGCTGGAACGCCTGCACCGCCAGGCCGAGGCCGCCAAGAAGTATCAGGAATTCAAGGGCGAGGAGCGCCAGCTCAAGGCCCAGCTGTCGGCTCTGCGCTGGCAGGCGTTGAACGATCAGGTCGGCCAGCGTGAAGCGATCATCGGCAACCAGGAAGTGTCTTTCGAAGCCCTGGTGGCCGAACAGCGCAATGCAGACGCAAGCATCGAGCGCCTGCGTGACGGGCACCACGACCTCTCGGAGCGCTTCAACCTGGTGCAGGGGCGCTTCTACTCGGTCGGCGGCGACATCGCCCGGGTCGAGCAGAGCATCCAGCACGGTCAACAGCGTTTGCGCCAGTTGCAGGATGACCTGAAAGAGGCCGAACGCGCACGCCTGGAAACCGAATCGCACCTGGGCCACGACCGCACGCTGCTGCTGACCCTCGGCGAAGAGCTGGACATGCTCACCCCGGAACAGGAAGTCACCAGCGCCGCCGCCGAAGAAGCCGCTGCCGCGCTGGAAGAGTCCGAAACCACCATGCACGGCTGGCAAGAGCAGTGGGATACGTTCAATCTCACCGCCGCCGAGCCGCGCCGTCAGGCCGAAGTGCAGCAATCGCGGATCCAGCAACTGGAAACCAGCCTGGAGCGCCTGGCCGACCGGCAGAAGCGTCTTGGCGAAGAACGCGCCTTGCTCTCGGCGGACCCGGAAGACGCGGCGATCATGGAGCTTGGCGAGCAGCTCGCCGAATCCGAAGCGACCCTTGAGGATTTGCAGACCAGCGAAGAAGCCCAGGTCGAAAAGCTCGAGCAGTTGCGTCAGGAATTGCAGCAAGCGCTGACCGCGCAGCAGCAGGCCCAGGGCGATTTGCAGCGCCTCAACGGTCGGCTGGCTTCACTCGAAGCCTTGCAGCAAGCCGCGCTCGATCCGGGCACCGGTACCGCCGAGTGGCTGCGCGAACAAAATCTTGCGAATCGCCCGCGCCTGGCCGAAGGCCTGAAGGTTGAAGCCGGTTGGGAGCTGGCGGTGGAAACCGTGCTCGGCGCCGACCTGCAAGCGGTGCTGGTGGACGACTTCAACGACTTCGATCTGTCGGGCTTTGCCCAGGGCGACTTGCGCTTGCTCAGCCCGTCCAGCGATGGCGTACGGGTGCCGGGCAGCCTGCTGGACAAGGTCGAGGCGCAGATCGATCTGTCGCCATGGCTGGGGCAGGTCAAACCGGTCGACAGCCTCGAACAGGCCTTGGCCTTGCGGGGCCAAATGGCTACCGGGCAGAGCCTGATCAGCCGTGACGGTTATTGGGTCGGCCGGCATTTCCTGCGGGTGCGTCGGGCCAGTGAAGCGGAAAGCGGCGTGCTCGCTCGCGGTCAGGAGATCCAGCAACTGGGCCTGGAGCGCGAAGAGCGCGAAGCCGCCGTCGAAACCCTGGAAACACGACTGCAGAATCTCAGGGCGCAGCAGCGTCAGCAGGAGAACGGCCGCGAACACTTGCGCCGCTTGCTGCAGGACGAAGCGCGTCAGCAAGGTGAATTGAAGGCTCAATTGTCCGCCGGCAAGGCCAAGGCCGAGCAATTGACCCTGCGCCGTACCCGTCTCGACGAAGAAATCGTTGAGTTGGACGAGCAGCGTGCACTGGAGCACGAGCACATCGGTGAAGCGCGCCTGCAATTGCAGGAAGCCCTCGACAGCATGGCGCTGGACACCGAGCAGCGTGAGTTGCTGTTGGCCCAGCGCGACAGCCTGCGTGAGCGTCTGGACCGGGTGCGTCAGGAAGCGCGGCAGCACAAGGATCACGCCCACCAGCTGGCGGTGCGTCTGGGCTCGCTCAAGGCGCAACATGATTCGACGCGCCAGGCGCTGGAACGACTGGAGATGCAGTCCGAACGCCTGACCGAAAAGCGCGAGCAACTGAGCCTCAATCTGGAGGAGGGCGAAGCACCGCTGGAAGAGCTGCGCCTGAAGCTCGAGGAGTTGCTCGACAAGCGCATGACCGTCGACGAAGAACTCAAGACCGCACAGATCGCCCTCGAAGACGCCGACCGCGAACTGCGCGACGCCGAGAAGCGCCGCAGTCAGGCCGAACAGCAATCGCAGTTGATTCGCGGCCAGCTCGAAACCCAGCGCATGGAATGGCAAGCCCTGACCGTGCGCCGCAAGACCTTGCAGGACCAGTTGCTCGAAGACGGCTACGATCTCCATGGCGTACTCGCGACCTTGACGGCCGAGGCCAGCGAGAAGGATGCCGAGGAAGAACTCGAGCGCATCGCCGCCAGGATCCAGCGCCTGGGCGCGATCAACCTGGCGGCCATCGATGAGTACCAGCAACAATCGGAACGTAAACGCTATCTGGATGCCCAGAACGACGATCTGGTGGAAGCCCTTGAAACCCTTGAGAACGTGATTCGCAAGATCGACAAGGAAACCCGCAACCGTTTCAAGGATACCTTTGATCAGATCAATGGCGGTTTACAGGCGCTTTTCCCAAAAGTTTTCGGTGGTGGCCGCGCATATTTGGAACTGACGGGCGAAGATTTACTCGATACAGGGGTAACAATCATGGCGCAGCCGCCAGGAAAGAAGAACAGCACCATCCATTTGCTCTCCGGCGGCGAAAAAGCCCTGACCGCATTGGCCCTGGTTTTTGCGATCTTCAAATTGAACCCGGCGCCGTTCTGCATGCTCGATGAGGTTGACGCGCCACTGGATGACGCTAACGTTGGACGCTACGCGCGATTGGTAAAAGAGATGTCACAGACAGTGCAGTTCATCTATATCACCCACAACAAGATCGCCATGGAAATGGCCGAACAACTGATGGGGGTGACGATGCACGAACCCGGTTGTTCACGCCTGGTGGCGGTGGATGTCGAGGAGGCGATGGCGATGGTGGATGCCTGAGTCGTGGTTGTAGGAAGAGTGTTTACGGTTTGTAGGACTCTTTTCCTGCCTTCGACTTGCTGGCCAATCGACATATTCGCGCTAGCCAACGTGGTAGACGGTGTAAAGTTGCCTTTGGTCGTGCTAGTTTAATGTCAATTTTTCGTATACGTGGGCAAAACGCCTGTCAGAACATAGAGTTGGCGCCACGTTTTAAAGCGGTTTGCAGGTTGTAAACCCCTTATTTTTCAGCATTTTTTATAGAGGCACGGGATTACATGGAAATCGGTCTGCGCGAGTGGCTGATCGTCATCGGCATAATTGTCATTGCCGGTATTCTTTTCGATGGCTGGCGCCGTATGCGCGGCGGCAAGGGAAAACTGAAGTTCCGTCTTGATCGAAGTCTGTCCAACCTGCCGGACGAGGACAGCAGCGCCGAGCTGCTGGGCCCGCCGCGCGTGTTGGACGCACATAAAGAGCCGCAACTGGACGAGCAGGACCTGCCATCGGTGAGCATGCCGGCCCGCGAGCCTCGCGAGTCGGGCTCCAAGCGCGGCAAGCGTGGCCACAGTGAGCCTTCCCAGGGCGACATGAACCTCAGCCTGGATCTGGACGGCGGCCCGAGCTTCAGCAGTCGCGACGACGATTTCCCGCATGACACCAAGTCCGCGCCAGCGGTCAACGACAAGGATCAGCCGCAAGCGGAAGAAGTGCTGGTGATCAGCGTGATCTGCCGCGACGCTGCCGGCTTCAAGGGCCCGGCGCTGTTGCAGAACATTCTGGAGAGCGGTTTGCGTTTCGGCGAGATGGACATTTTCCATCGCCACGAAAGCATGGCCGGCAATGGTGAAGTGCTGTTCTCCATGGCCAACGCCGTCAAGCCTGGCGTATTCGACCTGGACGACATCGACCACTTCAGCACCCCGGCGGTGAGCTTCTTCCTGGGGCTGCCAGGCCCTCGCCATCCGAAGCAAGCCTTCGACGTGATGGTGGCTGCGGCACGTAAATTGTCCCAGGAGCTCAACGGCGAACTGAAGGACGACCAGCGCAGCGTACTGACCGCCCAGACGATCGAGCACTACCGTCAGCGCATCGTCGAGTTCGAGCGCCGCGCCCTGACCCAGAAACGATAAAGGCAAAAGATCGCAGCCTTGCTTCACTCTGTAGGAGCTGTCGAGTGAAACGAGGCTGCGATCTCTTGATCTTAATGAGATGAAATAGGAGCAGCCTCGGCTGCTCTTTTGCTTTACGAGAGAACACCCATGACCGCCGCCAAGAACCGTATTTTAGAGCTGCGCGCTGAGCTGGATCAGCACAACTATCGCTATCACGTGCTCGACGAGCCGAGTATTCCGGACGCCGAGTACGACCGTTTGTTCAACGAGCTCAAGGCGCTGGAAGCGGCCAATCCCGAACTGATCACCAGCGACTCGCCAACCCAGCGAGTGGGCAGCGCGGCGCTGTCGGCGTTTACCCAGGTGCGTCACGAAGTGCCGATGCTCAGCCTCGGCAACGCCTTCGAAGAAACCGACATGCGTGAGTTCGACCGCCGGGTGACCGAAGGCCTGGACCTGCCTGCGGGCGATCTGTTCGGTGGCGGGGCAACCGTCGAGTACAGCTGCGAGCCCAAGCTCGATGGCCTGGCCGTCAGCCTGCTGTATCAGGACGGCATTCTGGTGCGTGGCGCGACCCGTGGCGACGGCACCACCGGCGAAGACATCAGCGTCAACGTGCGCACCGTGCGCAACATCCCGCTCAAGCTGCACGGTACCGGCTGGCCGGCGACCCTGGAAGTGCGCGGCGAAGTGTTCATGTCCAAGGCCGGTTTCGAGCGGCTCAACGCCACGCAACTGGAAGTCGGCGGCAAGACCTTCGCCAACCCGCGCAACGCAGCGGCGGGAAGCCTGCGGCAGCTGGATTCGAAGATCACCGCCAATCGCCCGCTGGAGTTCTGCTGCTACGGCATCGGCCAGGTGTCGGCGGACATTGCCGATACGCACATCGGCAATTTGCAGCAGCTCCAGGCCTGGGGCATGCCGATCAGTCATGAGCTGAAACTGGCGCACGGCATCGCCGAGTGCCTGGATTACTACCGCGACATCGGTGAGCGTCGCAGCACGCTGCCGTATGAAATCGACGGTGTGGTGTTCAAGGTCAACAGCATTGCCTCCCAGCGCGAACTGGGCTTTCGCGCCCGTGAACCGCGTTGGGCCATCGCCCACAAATTCCCGGCGATGGAAGAGCTTACCGAGCTGCTCGATGTGGAGTTCCAGGTCGGCCGCACCGGGGCGGTGACGCCGGTGGCGCGCCTGAAGCCGGTCAAGGTCGCGGGCGTCACGGTGGCCAATGCCACGCTGCACAACATGGACGAAGTCGCGCGCCTGGGCCTGATGATCGGCGACACGGTGATCATCCGCCGCGCCGGTGACGTGATTCCGCAGGTGGTGCAAGTGGTCATGGAGCGCCGTCCGGAAAACGCCCGGCCGGTGCAGATTCCGGAGCAGTGCCCGGTGTGCGGTTCCCATGTCGAACGCACACAGCTGATCAAGCGCAGCAAGGGTCGCGAGACGGTCAGCGAAGGTGCGGTGTATCGCTGCGTCGGTCGTCTGGCCTGTGGCGCGCAACTCAAGCAGGCCATCATTCACTTCGTATCCCGTCGCGCCATGGACATCGAAGGCCTGGGTGAAAAGAGCGTCGAGCAACTGGTCGACGAAGGCCTGGTGAGCTCGCCGGCCGATCTGTACGCCCTCACGTTCGAGCAGATCGTCGATCTGGAAGGCTTTGCCGAACTGTCGAGCAAGAACCTGCTCGGCGCCATCGAAGACAGCAAGAAGCCGGGCCTGGCGCGGTTCATCTACGCCCTGGGGATTCCCGATGTCGGCGAGGAGACGGCCAAGGTTTTGGCCCGCTCCCTGGGTTCGCTGGAGCGGGTGCAGCAGGCCTTGCCGCAGGTGCTGACGTACTTGCCGGATGTTGGCCTGGAAGTAGCGCACGAGATCCACAGCTTCTTTGAAGACGCGCATAACCAGCAGGTGATCGCTGATTTGCTCAGACATGGCCTGCAGATTCAGGATCAGGGCGAGTTGGGTGCCGAGTTTTCGGCGAGCACCACCCTGGGTGGTTTTCTCGACAAGCTGCATATCCCCTTGGTCGGACCGGGCGGGGCGCAGAAACTGGCGGACAAGTTCGGCTCGCTGCAGGCGGTGATCGGTGCTGACTGGCTGGATATGCGCCAGGCGCTGCCGGAGAAACAGGCCAATTCGGTGCGCGAGTTCTTTGCGGTCGAGGACAATCGCCAATTGGCCGAAGCGGCGGAGAAGCAACTGGCCGATTTCGGCATGCACTGGCAGAGCGAGAAAAAGGTCGTCGAAGGCTTGCCGCTGGCCGGGCAGACCTGGGTACTGACCGGCTCGCTGGAGTTGATGAGCCGCGATGTGGCCAAGGACAAACTCGAAAGCCTGGGGGCCAAGGTCGCCGGTTCGGTGTCGGCCAAGACCCATTGCGTGGTCGCAGGGCCCGGTGCCGGTTCGAAATTGACCAAGGCCAATGAGCTGGGCTTGAAGGTGCTGGATGAAGAGGCGTTTGTGGAGTTTCTGCGCGAGCACGATATTTCGGTGTGAAGCCATTCGCGAGCAAGCCCGCTCCCACCTTTAACCGGGTTCATCCTGCAAGAGTCCGATCGAATGTGGGGGCGGGCTTGCTCGCGAAGGCGATTTCAGCACCCCGGCAGAAAGCGGGAACGATCACGTCACGGTAATGATCTAGTCTCTGCAAGCCCCCGGGAGAGATCGCCATGTACCGTTTCTTCGAACGGCTCAGTTCGCGCATTACCGCACCGTTCGTGGGCGAAAGCTCGCGCAACAGCAAAGTCTGGTGTTGTCGTTGCGGGCAGTCGCTGTTCTTTCGCAACAGCCAGTGCCTGGCGTGTTCGGCGGCGTTGGGTTATCAGCCGGAGCAGAGTCGCTTGTCTGCGCTGCAACCGGGTGTGCAGGCGGGCACCTGGCTGCTGGATGCTGATCCCGGGGCTGGCCTGTTTCGACGCTGCGCCAACCTCGACTCCCCGGCGGCCTGTAATTGGTTGTTGCCTGCCAATGACCATGACTTCTTGTGCATTGCCTGCAGCCTCAATCGCACCATTCCTGATCTGTCGATAGCCGACAACCACGAGCGCTGGCGCAAGGTGGAAACCGCCAAGCGGCGTCTGGTCGCGCAACTGCTTAGCCTGGGGTTGCAGGTGATTCCCAAGACCGTCGATGAAGACACGGGCCTTGCCTTCGATTTCATCGGCGTCAGCCTCGAAGGCAAACCGCCCACCACCGGACACGCCAATGGCCTGGTCACCCTCGATATCAAGGAAGCCGACGACGCGTACCGCGAGCAGGTACGGGTGCAAATGCACGAACCCTACCGCACCTTGCTCGGGCATTTTCGTCACGAAGTGGGGCATTACTACTGGGATCGATTGGTCGCCCATAGCCATTGGCTTGAGCCTTTTCGCGGATTGTTCGGCGATGAACGCGCCAGCTATGCCGAAGCCCTCGAACGGCATTACCAGCAGGGCGCACCGCTCGACTGGCAGCAACACTACGTCAGTGCCTACGCCACCATGCACCCTTGGGAAGACTGGGCCGAAACCTGGGCGCATTACCTGCACATGATGGACGCCGTGGACACCGCGCTGGGTTTTGGCATGAGCGCTCGGGAGATGGACTTCGACTATCAGCCATTTCCGTTGGATACCCTCTACGATCCGCAGCATCCCGGCGGCGCGGCGTTCCTGTCGTTCGTCAATGCGTGGATCGAGCTGGCGGGCATGCTCAACGAGTTGTCACGCAGCATGGGGCAGCCGGATTTCTATCCGTTCGTCCTGCCGCCGGCGGTCATTGCCAGGCTGCACTTTATTCACCTGGTGATTCAGCAGGAGGGCGGCAGGGCGGACGAGGTGCTTGAGGCGCAATAGCAAGTGCTTGAAGCCCCTCATGTTTTTATTCCGAAACCAACGGTTGTAACTTCGCTTCAGATAGGTACAATGGCGCGGCTCGCCGACAGGTGAGTGTCGTTATGGTGACCCCATCGGTCCCCCCGCAACGATTACCCGTGAACCTGGTCAGATCCGGAAGGAAGCAGCCACAGCGGGAACATTGTGTGCCGGGGTGTGGCTGGTGGGGTTACCACCTTAACGCCACGCGAGTGTTCTCTCGCGTTATCTTTCTGAAAACAGACTTTCGCTAGCTGCCAGGATCTTGTCCGGGGCGGTTTTTCGTCGTTTGCGGTTTATCCACAGCCGCAGGCTCGCCACCGATATACAGCCTTACAATCTCATCGATCTCCCCGGACATCTTCATCCGCGCCAGGGTGCGCAGGATCTTTTGCACCGGGACCTGTGGGTCGTTGCGAACGTAGCAACCGATCTGGTTTTCCTGCAGCACGGCCACGCCTTGCAGTTGCTGCTCCGGCAACAGGCGGTGATTGAACCAGTCCAGGCTCCATTGATTGCTGACGGCATAGCGATTGCGACCGGCCAGGAGCTTTTCCAGCACTTGTTCCTGATTGCGTGCGTCGTCGCGCTGTAGTTGGCCGGTGTCGAACAGCGGCTGCAGGGTCGGGTAGTTGTAGCCCAGCACGGTGCCAATGGACTGTTGCGGCAAGTCGGCGGGTTTGACCGCGCCGGGCGGCGCATGCTGGGTGATCAACACGTCCGGTTGAGTGAAGAGCGGGATGCTCCAGAGATAATCATCAGGCTGATCGGGCAGCCACGATTGCGTGACATAACAGCGGACATCGACCTCGCCTTGATCCATGGCGCTTTGTATGCGCCTGCGGGGTAATACATGGAATTCGGCCGGTACACCGACCTGGGTCGCGAGGCTGAGCATTACGTCGTGCAGGATGCCCTGGGTCGGTTTGCCCCGTTCAAGCTGCACCATGGGCATGCTCCAGCTGTCGGGTATCACGAAGCGCAGCGGTGCTTGCGCAGCCACGCCGTCCATGCTGATCAACAGCAATGCCCCCAAGGCCAGCCGCATAAACACTCCATTAATAGCCCCCGATGTGCAGCTTAGCCACAATACACGAGCGCACCGGATGCAATTTGTCCCTTGCTCCGCTAGCATTAGCCGCCTCTGCTTCCTTCGCTGCGACGGTTTTCGATGAGTTATCAGGTTCTTGCACGTAAATGGCGTCCGCGCTCGTTCCGCGAAATGGTCGGCCAGACCCATGTGCTCAAGGCTCTGATCAATGCCTTGGACAGCCAGCGGCTGCACCACGCCTACCTCTTTACCGGTACCCGTGGGGTCGGCAAGACCACCATAGCGCGGATCATTGCCAAATGCCTGAACTGTGAGACAGGTATCACTTCGACCCCCTGTGGCGAGTGTTCGGTGTGTCGTGAAATCGATGAAGGGCGCTTTGTCGACCTGATCGAGATCGACGCTGCGAGCCGCACCAAGGTCGAAGATACCCGCGAATTGCTCGACAACGTGCAGTACGCCCCGAGTCGTGGGCGCTTCAAGGTCTACCTGATCGACGAAGTGCACATGCTCTCCAGCCATTCCTTTAACGCACTGCTCAAAACCCTTGAAGAGCCGCCACCCTACGTCAAGTTCATCCTGGCGACCACCGACCCGCAGAAACTTCCTGCAACGATTCTGTCGCGGTGCCTGCAGTTCTCCCTGAAGAACATGACGCCGGAACGCGTCGTCGAGCATTTGACCCACGTACTGGGTGTCGAGAACGTGCCGTTCGAGGACGATGCGCTGTGGCTGCTGGGCCGCGCCGCCGACGGGTCGATGCGTGATGCCATGAGCCTGACCGACCAGGCAATTGCCTTCGGTGAGGGCAAGGTCATGGCCGCCGATGTGCGGGCGATGCTCGGGACCCTCGATCACGGGCAGGTCTACGACGTCCTGCATGCGCTGATCGAAGGCGATGCCAAGGCGTTGCTCGAAGCCGTCCGCCACTTGGCCGAACAAGGCCCGGACTGGAACGGCGTGCTCTCGGAAATTCTCAATGTGCTGCACCGCGTCGCCATCGCCCAGGCCTTGCCGGAAGGTGTCGATAACGGTCACGGCGACCGTGATCGCGTGCTGGCACTGGCCCAGGCGTTGCCGGCCGAAGACGTGCAGTTCTACTACCAGATGGGTCTGATCGGCCGCCGCGATCTGCCGCTGGCGCCGGATCCCCGGGGCGGTTTTGAAATGGTGTTGCTGCGGATGCTGGCGTTCCGGCCCGCAGACACCGCGGATGCCCCGAGGCAACCGCTAAAGCCAGTGGGGATCAGCCAGGCCACAGTTGATTCCGCAAACTCAGTGGCTGCCGCGCCGGTTGTTGTGCCGGTAGTCGCTGCGGCCGTTGCACCGGTAGCGGCTCCAGCGCCTGCGCCGGAACCGGTTGCGCCGGTCGTTGTGCCGGAACCTGCGCCTGTGGTTGAAGCGGCGGTGGTCGAAGAGGTGGTCGACCTGCCGTGGAATGACCCGGTCGAGCGGGCACCCGTCCAGCAACCGGCGACGCAGCCGGTGCTGGAAACCGCCAGTGAACAGCCGACGCCGGACAGTGTGGTGCCGGACGCCCCGGAGTGGGCCGCCGCGCCCATCCCGGAACCCTCGGTGGCAGCCGTCGATGCCGCGACGCCGGGCATGGATCTGGATGACGAGCCGCCGCTGGACGAGGATTACATCGAGCCGGACATGGATTCGGCCTACAGTTACCTCGACGAGCTGGCCAGCGAGCACGCCGCCGACCCGGCTCCGGAGCCCGAGCCGGAGCCCGCGGCAATGCCGGCCACCGGATTGGCCCTGCAATGGCTGGAGCTGTTCCCGAAATTGCCGATCTCCGGCATGACCGGCAGCATCGCCGCCAACTGCACGCTGATCGCGGTGGATGGCGACAATTGGCTGATGCACCTGGACCCGGCCCACAGCGCCTTGTTCAACGCCACTCAACAGCGTCGCCTCAACGATGCGCTGAACCAGTATCACCAGCGCACGCTGACCCTGAGCATCGAGCTGATCAAGCCCGAGCAGGAAACCCCGGCACAAGCGGCTTCACGCCGCCGCGCCAACCGTCAGCGCGAGGCGGAGGAGTCGATCCACGGTGATCCGTTCATCCAGCAAATGATGCAGCAGTTCGGTGCGGTGGTCCGTAACGATACTATTGAACCTGTCGACGCCCTGGTCGCTCAGGGCTAATAACTGAAGGCGCCCGGCCGCATGGGCCGGGCGCTGTTTTAATCCAAGTACTTTTGAGGTGATTACCATGATGAAAGGTGGCATGGCCGGCCTGATGAAGCAGGCGCAGCAGATGCAGGAAAAAATGGCCAAGATGCAGGAAGAACTGGCCAACGCCGAAGTCACCGGTAAGGCCGGTGGCGATATGGTCATCGTGGTGATGACCGGTCGTCATGACGTCAAGAGCGTGACCATCGACCCGAGCCTGGTCGAAGGCATGAGCGAAGACGACAAGGAAATGCTGGAAGCGGTCATCGCATCCGCGGTCAACGATGCCGTGCGCAAGATCGAAGCCAACAGCCAGGACAAAATGGGCAGCATGACTGCCGGCATGCAACTGCCGCCGGGCATGAAACTGCCATTCTGATTCGCCTTCAGGCGGCAGATGAGTTACAAAAATGCCAGGCATAGCGCCTGGCATTTTTGTTTCTGTCTTTTGGGTATGTGTCGTCCGTGACGGCGCCTTCGCGAGCAAGCCCGCTCCCACAGGGGATTTGTGTACGGCGAGAATCCCCTGTGGGAGCGGGCTTGCTCGCGAAGAATTCACCCCGGTGCAACTGAAAACACATCGAACGCCATACCGCCACAAAGGTCTGCTCCCTATATCACTGAACCTCATCGATCACAGGAGACGCTGCCATGTCCGACCCCATTCCCCTCAATCAACGCATTGTCCTGGCTTCTCGCCCGGTGGGTGCGCCAACGCCGGAAAACTTCCGCATGGAGCGCGTGGCGCTGCCGGATCTGGCCGACGGTCAGGTGCTGCTCAAGACCGTTTTCCTGTCGCTGGATCCCTACATGCGCGGACGCATGAGTGACGCACCTTCCTACGCCGCGCCGGTGGAAATCGGCGAAGTCATGACCGGGGGCGCTGTCAGCCGGGTCGAGCGGTCGCTCAATCCTAAGTTTCAGGAAGGTGACCTGGTGGTCGGTGCCACCGGCTGGCAAAGCCACAGCATCAATGACGGTCGCAGCATCATTCCGATTCCCGCGCTGCCAAGCCCTTCGATGGCCCTCGGGGTACTGGGTATGCCGGGCATGACCGCCTACATGGGCCTGATGGACATCGGCCAGCCCAAGGCCGGCGAGACCCTGGTGGTTGCAGCGGCGTCCGGCGCGGTGGGTTCGGTGGTTGGCCAGGTGGCGAAGATCAAGGGCCTGCGGGTGGTTGGTGTGGCGGGTGGAGCGAAAAAGTGCCGCTATGTGGTCGACGAGTTGGGCTTCGACGCCTGCATCGATCACAGGAGCCCGGATTTTGCTGAGGAACTGGCGCAAGCCTGTCCCAAAGGCATCGACATTTATTATGAAAATGTCGGTGGCAAGGTATTCGACGCCGTGGTGCCGTTGCTCAATCCCAAGGCGCGGATTCCACTGTGTGGCTTGATCGCGTCCTATAACGCCCATGAGGCGCCGAGCGGCCCGGATCGCCTGCCACTGTTGCAGCGCACCTTGTTGACCAAGCGGGTGCGCATCCAGGGCTTCATCGTGTTCGATGACTATGGTGATCGCCAGCCGGAATTCCTCAGTGCCATGGCGCCCTGGGTACGTGATGGCAAGGTGAAGTTCCGCGAAGACGTGGTCGATGGCCTGGAACAGGCGCCCGATGCGTTCATCGGCATGTTGGAAGGGCGCAACTTCGGCAAACTGGTGGTTCGGGTTTCCCGGGACTGAGTAATTCACGCTGCAATTTGACGCTCAACCGAGGCGCGGGTATAAACCGCGTCTCGTTGTTTTGTCGGACTTTTCCACCATGAGCTTCAGCCCTTTGATTCGCCAACTGATCGACGCCCTGCGAATTTTGCCAGGCGTGGGTCAGAAAACCGCCCAGCGCATGGCGTTGCAGTTGCTCGAACGCGACCGCAGCGGCGGCTCGCGTCTGGCGCTGGCCCTGAGCCAGGCCATGGAAGGGGTCGGTCACTGCCGCTTGTGCCGTACGCTGACGGAAGATGATCTGTGCCCGCAATGCGCCGATACCCGTCGCGACGACACCTTGCTTTGCGTGGTGGAAGGCCCGATGGACGTCTATGCGGTGGAGCAGACCGGTTTTCGCGGACGCTATTTCGTGCTCAAGGGGCATCTGTCGCCGCTCGACGGCTTGGGTCCGGAAGCCATCGGCATTCCGCAATTGATGGCGCGGATCGAGGAGGCCGGCACGTTCGCCGAAGTCATTCTGGCCACCAACCCGACCGTGGAAGGTGAAGCCACGGCGCACTACATCGCCCAATTGCTCAGCAGCAAAGGCCTGATCGCCTCGCGCATCGCCCATGGCGTGCCGCTGGGTGGCGAGCTGGAACTGGTGGATGGTGGGACGCTGGCGCATTCGTTTGCCGGGCGTAAGCCGATTTCGCTCTGAGTTGTGCGGTGTCTTTTCTGACGCCTTCGCGAGCAAGCCCGCTCCCACACTTGACCGAGTTGCAAAGACTTACACGGTCTAATGTGGGAGCGGGCTTGCTCGCGAAAGGCGCGCCTCGATCTTTCGAGTTCACACAATCCTGTTGAAAACCAAGCAAGCGCTCGGTTAACTTCACTGACCCCTTCAGTGGAGCTCGCCGATGTCTGCCTTTCAGGAATACTTCGACCCCAGCCACCAATTGGTCCGCGACAGCGTCAGACGTTTCGTCGAACGCGAGATACTTCCTGATATCGAGCAGTGGGAAGAAGCCGAAAGCTTTCCTCGCGAGCTCTACCTCAAGGCCGGCGCGGCGGGGATTCTCGGCATCGGTTATCCGCAAACTTACGGAGGCAGCCACGAAGGGGATCTGTTCGCCAAGGTTGCCGCCAGTGAAGAGTTGATGCGCTGCGGCTCAGGCGGGCTGGTCGCGGGCCTGGGCTCGCTGGATATCGGCTTGCCGCCCATTCTCAAGTGGGCCCGACCCGAAGTTCGGGATCGTGTGCTGCCCCAGGTGCTGTCTGGAGAGAAGATCAGCGCCCTGGCCATCACCGAGCCTGGGGGCGGCTCCGACGTCGCCAACCTGCAAACCCGTGCCGTGCGCGAAGGTGATTTCTACCGGGTCAGTGGCAGCAAGACCTTTATCACCAGCGGCGTGCGTGCGGATTTCTACACTGTTGCAGTGCGAACGGGCGAGCCGGGTTTCGGTGGCATCAGCCTGTTGCTGATCGAGAAGGGCACGCCAGGTTTCACCGTAGGACGGCAGCTGAAGAAAATGGGCTGGTGGGCGTCAGACACCGCTGAACTGTTCTTCGATGATTGCCGAGTGCCTGCAGGAAACCTGATCGGCACCGAGAACATGGGTTTTGCCTGCATCATGGGTAATTTCCAGAGCGAGCGCCTGGCCCTGGCGTTGATGGCCAACATGACCGCACAACTGGCGCTGGAGGAGAGCCTGAAATGGGCGCGCCAGCGCGAAGCCTTTGGCAAACCGATCGGCAAGTTTCAGGTGATCAAGCATCGCCTGGCCGAGATGGCGACCGCGCTGGAAGTGTCCCGGGAGTTCACATACCGCCAGGCCGCGAAAATGGCGGCGGGGCAGGGCGTGATCAAGGAAATTTCCATGGCCAAGAATTTTGCGACGGATACCGCGGACCGGATCGTCAATGATGCGGTGCAGATTTTGGGTGGGCTGGGTTATATGCGCGAGAGTCTGGTCGAGCGCCTGTACCGCGACAACCGGATCCTGTCGATTGGCGGTGGGACGCGAGAAGTGATGAATGAGATCATCAGCAAGCAGATGGGGCTGTAATCGGCGGTGTGGCGGCTGACGCCATCGCGAGCAAGCTCTCCCACAGTGTTCTTTGTCATGCACAGAATTTGTGAACGCCGCAGATTCCTGTGGGAGCGGGCTTGCTCGCGAAGGCGTCAGTACAGGCGCCAGATTACTTATCAGTCAGCGCAAACTGCGTCAGGCAAAACGTAGGAATGCCCATGTCTTCCAGACGCTGCGAGCCACCCAGCTCCGGCAGGTCGATGATCGCCGCCGCTTCATGCACCCGCGCGCCCATGCGGCGGATCAGATTGGCGGCGGCAATCAGGGTGCCGCCGGTCGCGATCAGGTCATCGAACATCACCACCGAGTCCCCTTCGCACAGGCTGTCGGCGTGCACTTCCAGGAAGGCTTCGCCGTATTCGGTCGCATAGCCCTCGGCCAACACTTCAGCCGGCAGTTTGCCTTGCTTGCGGAACAGCACCAGCGGTTTGTTCAACTGATAGGCCAGTACCGAACCGATCAGGAAGCCACGGGCGTCCATCGCGCCGATGTGGGTGAAGTCAGCCTCGACGTAACGGTGGGCGAAGCTGTCCATCACCAGGCGCAGGGCCGTGGGCGACTGGAACAGCGGGGTGATGTCGCGAAAGATCACGCCCGGCTTCGGGAAGTCGATGACAGGGCGGATGAGGGATTTGATGTCGAAGGAGTCGAAGACCATCGTCGTGGTGTCCTGGCAGGGCTGCAAACGAGGCAGTATAACGGCGGCTGAACCCTTTCGCTCAGCCGCAACGTTTTGTTTCAGTCCAGTGAGCCACCGGCCAGGGCGCACAGCTGGATCGGGTCGATAATCCGGATTTCCTTGCCTTCTGCCGCAATCAGCTCGTTTTGCTGGAAGCGGGTAAAGACCCGGGACACGGTTTCCACCGCCAGGCCCAGGTAGTTGCCGATTTCGTTGCGCGACATGCTCAGGCGAAACTGATTGGCGGAAAAACCCCGGGCGCGGAAACGTGCCGACAGGTTGACCAGGAAGGTGGCGATGCGTTCGTCGGCGGTCTTTTTCGACAACAGCAACATCATCTGCTGGTCGTCACGGATTTCGCGACTCATCACCCGCATCAACTGGCGGCGCAACTGCGGCAATTGCAGGGCCAGTTCGTCGAGGCGTTCGAAAGGGATTTCACATACCGAGGTGGTTTCCAGGGCTTGTGCCGATACCGGGTGCTTTTCAGTGTCCATGCCCGACAGGCCGACCAGTTCGCTGGGCAGGTGGAAGCCGGTGAGCTGTTCTTCACCGGAGTCGCTCAGGCTGAAGGTCTTGAGGGCGCCGGAACGGACGGCGTAGACAGAATCGAAGGTATCGCCCTGGCGAAACAGAAACTCGCCCTTTTTCAGCGGCCGGCCGCGTTTGACGATTTCGTCCAGCGCATCCATGTCTTCCAGATTCAGCGAAAGTGGCAGGCAAAGAGGGGCCAGGCTGCAATCCTTGCAATGGGCTTGATTATGAGCGCGCTGTTTTACTGGCTCGGACATTTCTTCAATCCTTGTGGGAATTCACACATAAGACGTAAGGGTAACTCACCATAGGAGATCGAGGCCAGTCCGGGACGCTACCTTGCAGAATTAGATCACCCGTGAAAATCGCTGGCGGCTGTGTTGTTCCAGGTACGTGTCGAACACCATGCACACCGAACGCACCAACAGTCGCCCGGCGGGCAGGATGGTGATCCTGTCGCGATCGAGTTCGATCAGCCCGTCTTTGGCCATGCCTTGCAGTTGGGGCCAGAGTTCGCCGAAGTAGCCCTGGAAATCGATGTTGAAGGCTTGTTCGATGTCGGAGAATTCCAGGCTGAAATTGCAGATCAATTGCGCAATGACCGCGCGCCGCAGCCGGTCATCGGCATTGCACAGCAGGCCGCGGCTGGTGGCCAGTTGCATTGAGGCCAGGGTGTTCTGATAGTGGTTCAGGTCGCTGCTGTTCTGGCAGTAGAGGTCGCCGATCTGGCTGATTGCCGAGACGCCGAGGCCGATCAGATCGCAATGACCGTGGGTGGTGTAACCCTGGAAATTGCGTTGCAGGGTCGATTCTTCCTGGGCAATCGCCAGCTCATCGTCGGGCAGGGCGAAGTGGTCCATGCCGATGTAGCGGTAGCCTGCGCCGATCAGTTGCTCGATGGTGCGCTGCAGCATTTCCAGTTTCTGTGCGGGTGTCGGCAGTTCATTGCTGTTGATGCGCCGCTGCGGCATGAAGCGTTCCGGCAGGTGGGCGTAGTTGAACACCGATAACCTGTCCGGTTGCAGGTTGATGACCTCTTCGACGGTGCGGGCGAAATTCTCCGGCGTCTGTCTCGGCAGGCCGTAGATCAAGTCGATATTGATCGAGCGAAACTGCAAGGTGCGGGCAGCGTCGATCACCGCGCGGGTTTCTTCCAGGCTTTGCAGGCGATTGACTGCGCGTTGCACCGCCGGGTCGAGGTCTTGCAGGCCGATGCTGACCCGGTTGAAACCCAGTTCCCGCAGCAGTCCCATGGTCGACCAGTCGGCCTCGCGGGGGTCGATCTCGATGCCGTAGTCGCCGGAATCGTCGTCGAGCAAATTGAAGTGTTTGCGCAAATGCGCCATCAACTGGCGCAGTTCGTCGTGGCTGAGAAAGGTCGGCGTGCCGCCACCGAAGTGCAGTTGCTCGACTTTCTGCGTGGGGTCGAGGTGGCAGGCGATCAACTGGATCTCCTGTTCCAGGCGCTGCAAATACGGCTGCGCCCGGCCGCGATCCTTGGTGATGACCTTGTTGCAGGCGCAGTAGTAGCAAATGTTCGCGCAGAACGGCACGTGCACGTACAGCGACAGCGGGCGTTGGGCCTTGCGGCTGTCGCGCAGGGCATGAAACAGGTCGAAGGTGCCGACCTGGCTGTTGAATTGCACTGCGGTCGGGTACGAGGTGTAGCGGGGTCCCGCCAGGTCATAACGGCGGATCAGATCGGTGTCCCAACGAATGGCGTCGAGCATCATGCGGGCATTCCCCGGATAGGCTGGCAGTGTCGGCCACCTTATGCGAGGTCGGGATTGGGCATCTTGATTTGCATCAAGGATGTCATTGCCAAACATCCCCTATAGCAGCAGCCTCGCAGGCTCGGCAGCTGCTACAAGGGGGCGCCGCCGATTTAGTGCCCCATGAGCCAATGCTGATGCGGCCCCGGCAGTGTCCAGAGACCAAACAGCATCACCAGCATCCCACCCGCCATGCGCACACTGCGCTTGCGCAATAGTGCGGTGACGCGCTCGGCAGCCAGGCCGGTCGCCAGCAATACCGGCCAGGTGCCGAGCCCGAACGCAAGCATCAACAATGCACTGTCCAGCGCGTTGCCCTGACTGGCTGACCATAGCAGGGTGCTGTAAACCAGACCGCACGGCAGCCAGCCCCAGAGCGCACCCAGCAGCAGCGCGCGCGGAACGCTCGATACCGGCAGCAACCGGTTGGCGACTGGCTGGATGTGCCGCCACAAGCCTCGACCGAGGCTTTCGATACGGGTCAGGCCGCTCCACCAGCCGGCCAGGTACAGGCCCATGGCAATCAGCAGCAACCCGGCGAGGACACGCAGGAACATCGCCGCCGGGCTGCTGGCCACGGCCCATCCGGCCAGGCCGATCAATAGTCCGGCGCAGGCATAACTCAGGATCCGCCCCAGGTTGTAGGCCAGCAGCAGGCGAAAGCGGCGGCTGCGTTGTTCCTTGGGAATCGCCAGGGTCAGCGCGCCCATCAAGCCGCCGCACATGCCCAGGCAATGGCCACCGCCGAGCAAGCCGAGGATCACCGCCGACACCAGCAGTGGCGCCAGGTCAAGCATGGGGCGGGGCCTTGTCTTGCGGCTTGGCCGGTTGGCCGCTGGCCTCATCGACGGCGGCGGTGTGGTTCGGGTCCTGGTCGTCGAACAGGATGCTGTGGGCCGGGCCGTCAAGGTCGTCGTACTGACCGCTGTCCACCGCCCAGAAGAAGATATAGACGGCGATGGCCACGATCAGCAGTGCAGCGGGAATCATCACGTAAAGAGCTGGCATCTGGACTCCATGCCCGCGCGGCTCAGGCCGGCAGCGGGCGGGTTTCTGGCGTGGTGCAGGGGGCGGGCGCGCTCGGCATGCGAGTCAGGCGCAGCGCGTTCAATACCACGGTCAACGAACTGATCGACATGCCCACCGCCGCCCATACCGGAGTGATCCAGCCGAGGGCTGCGAAGGGCAGCATGAGGCCATTGTACAACCCCGCCCACAACAGGTTCTCGATAATGACCCGACGGGTGCGCCGCGCCAGGCTGAAGGCTTGCACCAGCGCGTCGAGGCGGTTGGACAGCAGCACGGCATCGGCACTGGTTTTCGCCAGGTCGGTGGCCGAGCCCATGGCGACGCTGATATCCGCAGCCGCCAGCACCGGCACGTCATTGACCCCGTCACCCAGCATCAACACCTTGCGCCCTTCCTTGTGCAGTTGTTGCAGGACTTGCAGTTTGTCGTCCGGACGCAAGCCGCCACGGGCTTCATCGATGCCCAGTTCCGCCGCAACGCTGGCGACCATCGGTGAACTGTCGCCGGACAACAGCAGCGTGCGCCAGCCACGCGCCTTGCACGCGGCGAGCAGCGCGGGCGCATCGGCCCGCAAGCGATCATCGAGGACGAGCCAGGCCAGCGGTCCCTGGCTGTCGCCAAGCAGCAGCCATTGGCCGGCTTCTTCGGGCATCGACGGCACCACGGCGCCGCTGAGTTCGCAGACGAAACACGATTGGCCGATGCGCAGGCGTCGCCCTTCAACCAGCCCCTCCAGGCCAAGGCCCGGTGTGCTGTGGACTTCTTCGGCCGCCATCGGCGCACGACCGAAAGCGCGGGCGATCGGGTGTTCGGAGCGGTTTTCCAGGGCGGCGGCGAGGCTCAGGCATTGATTGCTGTCGAGCGCGCCGAGGGGGCGGATCGAGCGCAGCGCCAGACGCCCTTCGGTGAGGGTGCCGGTCTTGTCGAAAATCACCGTGTCGATCTGGTTCAAGCCTTCCAGCACATGACCACGGGTCAACAGCAGGCCAAGTTTGTGCAATGTGCCGGTGGCGGCGGTGAGGGCGGTCGGCGTCGCCAGCGACAAGGCGCAGGGGCAGGTCGCCACCAGCATCGCCAACACAATCCAGAATGCCCGCGATGAGTCCAGCTCCCACCACAACAGGCCAATTGCGGCGGCGGCGATCAGCGACAACAGCAGGAACCATTGCGCGGCGCGGTCGGCGATTTCCGCCAGGCGCGGCTTTTCGGCCTGGGCACGCTCGAGCAGGCGAACGATGGCCGAGAGGCGAGTGTCCTGGCCCAGGGCCTGGACCTCGACGGTAAGCGCGCCTTCGACGTTCATTGTGCCGGCGGTGACCGCATCGCCCAGGGTGCGGGGTTGCGGCAGGTATTCGCCGGTCAGCAGCGACTCGTCGACACTCGACTGGCCGTCGAGGATCTTGCCGTCAGCCGGGAGAATGGCGCCTGGATGAACCAGCACCTGATCGCCAATGCGCAGTTCGCTGAGCAGAATGCGTTCGCTCTGGCCGTCGGCGGTCAATCGCAGGCACGAGGCGGGCAGCAGATTCACAAGCTGCGCGGTGGCGGCGGCGGTGCGTTCGCGGGCGCGCCGCTCCAGATAACGCCCGGCCAGCAGGAACAGGGCAAACATGCCGACGGCATCGAAATACAGTTCGCCGACCCCGGTGATGGATGTCCAGATCCCGGCGATGTAGGCGCTGCCGATGGCCAGCGACACCGAAACGTCCATGGTCAGGTGGCGGGTGCGCAGGTCGCGCATGGCGCCCTTGAAGAACGGCGCGCAGCTGTAGAACACGATCGGGGTGGTGAGGAACAGCGCAACCCAGCGCAGGATGGTGTGCAGTTCGGGGCTCAGGTCGATGTTGAATTCAGGCCAGGTGGCCATGGTTGCCATCATCGCCTGGAACCACAGCAACCCGGCCACGCCGAGCTGGCGCAGGGCCAGGCGGTTTTCGCTGGCCAGTTGTTCGCTGGCCCGGTCGGCCTGATACGGGTGCGCGGCGTAACCGATGTGGCGCAGCTCGCTGAGGACCTGGCTCAGGGGTAATTGCGCGTCGCTCCAGCGTACGTGCAGGCGATGGTTGGACAGGTTCAGGCGCGCTTCGGCTACGGCAGGCAAGGTGCGCAGGTGTTTTTCGATCAACCAGCCGCAGGCGGCGCAACTGATGCCTTCCATCAATAGTGTGGTTTCGGCGAGTTCGCCGTCGTGGCGAACGAAGGGTTGCTGCACATCGGCACGGTCGTACAGCGCCAGTTCATCCACCAGTTGCACTGGCAGCGCTTCGGGGTTGGCCGAGGCTTCGCTGCGGTGCTGGTAATAGCTATCCAGGCCGCCGGCGACAATGGCCTCGGCCACAGCCTGGCAACCCGGGCAGCAGAATTCGCGGGTTTGCCCCAGGACCGCGGCGGTGAAGCGGCTGCCGGCCGGGACGGGCAGGGCGCAGTGGTAGCAGGGGAGTGGGGTGGTCATGGGATTTTCATTAATGCCGCAGGATCTCTGTCGTCAAGCAGGGCCTCTTCGCGGGCAAGCCCGCTCCCACAGGGATCATCGGTGTACGCAAAATCTGCGTATGACATTGATCAACTGTGGGAGCGGGCTTGCCCGCGAATGCGCGGAGCGCAGCTTTTACTTTTTCAGGTCTTCAGCACCTTGCAACGGTTCGTCACCGAGCAGCAGATCCTTGTCGTGGCTGACCGGTTCTTCTTCGAACATGCGCCAGATGTGCTCGTCCTGAGTGCCAAGCAACTCGACAAAACGCCGGCCTTCGACCTTGTCGTTCAACTGGCCGATGTAGCGGCCCTGTTCGGTTTCGCTGCGGGTCAGGGTGATCTTGCGATCCTTTTCCGGCTGGGTCGGCGAGATCAGGTTCAGCTCCAGGGTCCCGGGCTGGCTGTCGCCGCTCAGGCGCAGGTCAACCTCGCCGGTCATGCCGTCGAGATGAACGCTGGCACGCATTTTCAGGGTCTGGGCCAGCAGCTCACGGTCAAGGGAGCGGTTGATGCCTTTTCCGGCCTCGTAGTAGTTGTCGTTGACCAGGTTGTCAGGGTTGTTCACCGCGATGGTCACCATGGACAAGGTCAAGGCCACCGAGCAGGCCAGGATCCCGATGATGATCCACGGCCAGAGGTGCTTGTACCAGGGACTTGCGGCAGTTGCTGCGGGCATGTTCTGTTCTCTCAACGATTCTGTGGGCCGATGAACCGGCTCTTGGCTTCAATGTGGACGCTTTCGTCATCGGCGTCCTTGAGGATGAATTTCACCTCGTTGGTGCTCGACGGCAGTTTTTCCGGTGCGACGGACAGCTCGACAGGCTGGCTGACGATGTCGCCGGCCGCGACCTTGATCTCGCGTCGCCCCTGCAATTTGAGATCCGGCAGGCCGGAGGCGTCGAGCAGGTAGGTATGGTCACGCTGGTCCTTGTTCATGATTTTCAGGCTGTAGACGTTTTCGATCCGGCCTTCGGCGTTCTCGCGGTACAGCACGCGGTCCTTGCTGACATCGAAGCCCACCAGCGCACGCATGAAGAATGCCGTCACCAGCAGGCTGATCATTGCCAGCAGCACAATGGCATAGCCAATCAGGCGCGGACGCAGTTTATGGGTTTTCTGCCCGGACAGGTTGTGCTCGGTGGTGTAGCTGATCAGTCCGCGCGGGTAATCCATTTTGTCCATGATGGCGTCGCAGGCGTCGATGCAGGCGGCGCAACCGATGCATTCGATCTGCAGGCCGTCGCGGATGTCGATACCGGTCGGGCAGACCTGGACGCACATGGTGCAGTCGATGCAGTCACCCAGGCCCTGAGCCTTGTAGTCGATGCCTTTTTTACGCGGGCCACGGCCTTCGCCACGGCGCGGGTCGTAGGAAACGATCAGGGTGTCCTTGTCGAACATCACGCTCTGGAAGCGTGCGTACGGGCACATGTAGATGCACACCTGTTCGCGCAACCAGCCGGCGTTGCCGTAAGTGGCGAGGGTGAAGAAACCGACCCAGAAGTACGACCAGCCATCCGCCTGGCCGGTGAAGAAGTCGAACACCAGTTCGCGGACCGGTGAGAAGTAGCCGACGAAGGTCATGCCGGTGACGAAACCGATCAGCAGCCACATGGTGTGCTTGCTGAACTTGCGCAGGAACTTGTTGGCGGTCATCGGCGCCTTGTCGAGCTTGATGCGTTGGTTGCGGTCACCTTCGGTGACTTTTTCGCACCACATGAAGATCCAGGTCCAGACGCTTTGCGGGCAGGTATAACCGCACCAGACCCGGCCGGCGTACACGGTGATGAAGAACAGGCCGAAGGCGGCGATGATCAACATGCCGGACAGCAGAATGAAATCCTGGGGCCAGAAGGTGGCGCCGAAAATGAAGAACTTGCGCTCCGGCAGGTTCCACCACACGGCCTGATGACCACCCCAGTTCAGCCACACCGTGCCGAAATACAGCAGGAACAACAGGGCTCCGCCGGTCATCCGCAGGTTGCGAAACAGGCCGGTGAAGGCGCGGGTGTAGATTTTTTCCCTGGAGGCGTAAAGGTCGACGCTGTTGTTCGCGTTCCTGGTGGGTGGAGTGACGTCGTGTACCGGAATCTGGTTGCTCATCATTGCATCCCACGGCAGTGGAAAAGTGCCTCGGTCAGTACGTGCCGACCGCGGTCAAAAAGGGGTGTTGCAGTGGCGCAATGATACGCCTGTCGCTCTAGCCTGCGGGTGCGACCTTTGGTCACGTTTGGCAAAATCAATTGATGGTGTAATGACTTGAATCAATTGACTTGTAAATTATGGACGAGTTTTCGGTGTGGGTCGTTCGATCCTGTTTCATTCCATGACTGCATTTTTCAATTTGATCCCTCGAATACTGGCCTCAAACGAAACGGCCCCGCCAATTCACATTGGCGGGGCCGTTTTTTGTTGCTTCAAGCGTTTGCCTTACTCGGCGTCCGCTGCCTTCTCACCGTGAGACAGGCTGTAGACGTAAGCGGCCAGCAGGTGAACCTTGTCGTTACCCTGCATTGCCTCTTGCGCAGGCATCTGGCCCTGACGGCCGTAACGGATGGTCTGCTGCAGTTGAGCGAAGCTCGAACCGTAGATGAACGCTGCCGGGTGAGTCAGGTTGGGTGCGCCCATCGCTGGGGTGCCTTTGCCTTCCGGACCGTGGCACGCCACGCAGTTGGTAGCGAACAGTTTCTGCCCGGCAACCGGATCGGCCTTGGCGCCTTCCGGCAGCTTGCGGCCATCCAGGTTGGTCAGGACAAACGCGGCCACGTCGGCCACGCCTTGTTCGCCGATCACTTCAGCCCACGCAGGCATCACCGCATGACGGCCGCCCATGATGGTGGTCTTGATGGTTTGTGCCTCGCCGCCCCAGCGCCAGTCGGCGTCGGTCAGATTCGGGAAGCCATAGGCGCCCTTGGCGTCGGAACCGTGGCAAACCGAGCAGTTGGAGGCGAACAGGCGGCCACCCATCTTCAGGGCTTGCGGGTCCTTGGCCACTTCTTCGATTGGCATGGCCGCGAACTTGGCGAAGATCGGACCGAACTTGGCGTCCGACCTGGCCATTTCCTTTTCCCACTCGTGAACGCCGGTCCAGCCGGTCTGGCCGTTGGCGAACGGGGTCTGCTTCTCGTTGTCGAGGTAGCCGTAACCCGGCAGCAGGCCTTTCCAGTTACCCAGGCCCGGATACAGCGCCAGGTAGCCCAGTGCGAAGATGATGGTGCCCACGAACAGCATGAACCACCATTTCGGCAGCGGGTTGTCGTACTCCTCGATCCCGTCGAAGGAGTGACCAACCGTCTCGTCGGTTTGCTCGGCGCGCTGGCCCTTGCGGGTGGACAGCAGCAGCCAGGTCAGGGCGAAGATGGTGCCGAGACTGAGGACTGTGACGTACAGACTCCAGAATGTAGTCATTCTTTGTTACTCCTAGAAGCTTGCTCGACGTGCTTGATGGCTTCGGGATCATCCGCGAAAGGCAGCAAGGTCGCGTCTTCAAACTCCGACTTGCGCTTGGGACTGAACACCCACAGTGCCAGTCCGATGAAGGCCACCATCACGACAACGGTGCCCAGGCCACGAATCATCCCGATATCCATCCAATTCACCGTTTGCTTTTGATGATGGTGCCCAGGCCTTGCAGATAGGCCACCAGCGCGTCCATTTCGGTTTTGCCCTTCACAGCATCTCTGGCGCCGGCGATGTCTTCGTCGGTGTAAGGGACGCCGAGCGTGCGCAAGACTTCCATTTTCTTGGCGGTGTCTTTGCCGTCGAGCTTGTTTTCCACGAGGAACGGGTAGGCCGGCATTTTCGACTCGGGCACGACGTTGCGCGGGTTGTACAGGTGCGCACGCTGCCAGTCATCGGAGTAACGACCGCCGACGCGGGCCAGGTCCGGACCGGTACGCTTGGAACCCCACAGGAACGGGTGGTCCCAGACGCTTTCACCGGCGACCGAGTAGTGGCCGTAGCGTTCGGTTTCGGCACGGAACGGACGGATCATCTGCGAGTGGCAGCCGACACAACCGTTGGCGATATAAACGTCCCGGCCTTCCAGTTCAAGGGCGGTGCGGGGCTTCATGCCCTCGACCGGCTTGTTGGTGACATCCTGGAAAAACAGTGGAACGATCTGGGTCAGGCCGCCGACACTGACGGCGATAACCATGAAGAAGGCCAGCAGGCCAATATTCTTCTCGACTGCTTCATGCTTCATCAGTGAGCTCCAACTACGGCAATCTGTTCGGCGGCTTTGGCTTCAGCCGGGTTCGAGGCGCGTACGGTACGGAATACGTTGTAGGCCATGAACAGCATGCCGGTGGCGAAGAATGCACCGCCCAGGGCGCGGACGATGAAGCCCGGGTGGCTGGCCTGCAGCGCTTCGACGAACGAGTAGGTGAGGGTGCCGTCATCGTTGATTGCACGCCACATCAGACCCTGGGTGATGCCGTTGACCCACATCGAAGCGATGTAGAGCACGGTACCGATGGTCGCGAGCCAGAAGTGGGTGTTGATCAGGCCGGTGCTGTGCATCTGCGCACGACCGAACAGTTTCGGGATCATGTGGTAGATGGCGCCGATCGAGATCATCGCAACCCAGCCCAAGGCACCGGCGTGTACGTGGCCGATGGTCCAGTCGGTGTAGTGCGACAGGGAGTTCACGGTCTTGATCGCCATCATCGGACCTTCGAAGGTCGACATGCCGTAGAACGCCAGGGAAACCACCAAAAAGCGCAGGATCGGGTCGGTGCGCAGCTTATGCCAGGCGCCCGACAGGGTCATCATGCCGTTGATCATGCCGCCCCAGCTTGGCGCCAGCAGGATGATCGACATCGCCATGCCCAGCGATTGTGCCCAGTCCGGCAAAGCGGTGTAGTGCAGGTGGTGTGGACCTGCCCAGATGTACAGGGTGATCAGCGCCCAGAAGTGCACGATCGACAGGCGATAGGAGTAGATCGGACGCTCGGCCTGTTTCGGCACGAAGTAGTACATCATGCCCAGGAAGCCGGTGGTCAGGAAGAAGCCCACGGCGTTGTGGCCGTACCACCACTGGATCATCGCGTCCGTCGCACCCGAGTAGGCCGAGTAGGACTTGAAGAGGCTGACCGGCAGCGACATGTGGTTGACGATGTGCAGCATCGCGGTCACGACGATGAACGCGCCGTAGAACCAGTTACCCACATAGATGTGCTTGGTCTTGCGCTTGACGATGGTGCCGAAGAACACCAGACCGTAGGTGACCCAGACAATGGCCAGCAGAATAGCCAGGGGCCATTCCAGTTCCGCGTATTCCTTGGTGGTGGTGAAACCCATCGGCAAGGTAATGATCGCGCCGACGATCACCGCTTGCCATCCCCAGAAGGTGAAGGCGGCGAGGCTGTCGGAAATCAGTCGCGTTTGGCAGGTTCGCTGCACGACGTAATAAGAAGTGGCAAACAGTGCACATCCACCGAAGGCGAAAATCACCAGGTTGGTGTGCAGCGGGCGCAGGCGTCCAAAGCTCGTCCATGCCAGGCCGAAATTCAATTCCGGCCAGACCAGTTGCGAGGCGATGAAGACACCGAGCCCCATGCCAAGGATCCCCCAGACCACCGTCATGATGGCGAACTGGCGGACTACCTTATAGTTATAAGCAGTCGGACTGATTGCTGTGCTCATTCTAAGGTTCCACGGTTTGGGTGTTTTATTAGGATTAAAAATCGGCCGCAAGTATGGAGAAAGCAGGGGGTCATTGCAACGCGCCATGACCTGGGTCAATGCTTTCAAATGCTGATTCTGCGGCCTTTCCATGCGCCGCGTAGGGACAAAATTGCCCGCGGGCAAAACGTCCCGGTGGACTGATCAGGCGAGGGGGTCAGGTCGGATGTAACGAGGTGTGTTCAAACGCAACGTTTGGCTGACCGAAGGCAATTGGCGCGACAGCCGGTATCTACCAGCCTTTGCGGCCTGTCATTGGGCAGATTCGTCGAACACATCGTTCAGGATCGACCTGGAACCGGCACCGGCCAGTCCGCATCGGGGGAAGCTTAGACCTGAATCCGGGGAACCGAAAGGAAGAGTCAAAGAGGGTGCGACAAAAAGAAGCAGCTACAAGCCGCAAGCTACAAGCTCCAAGTTAGAGCCCGTGCTTGCGGTTTCTGCTTTTGCCTTTACTTGCCGCTTGTAGCTTGAAGCTTGTCGCTCAACTGCTCATCACCTTTCGAAAGGCTGAACACGTAAGCCGCGAGCAGTTGCACCTTATCGTTGCCGAGCAGTTCGTTCTGCGCCGGCATATGGCCCTGGCGGCCATGCCGAATCGTTTGTTCAAGCTGCGTCAGGCTGGTGCCGTAAATGAAGCCGGCCGGGTGCGTCAGGTTCGGCGCGCCCATGGCTTCGGTGCCCTGGCCGTTTGCCCCATGGCAGGCGACGCAGGTGGTGCTGAAGGCTTGTTGTCCGGCTTGCAGGTCCGCCTTGCTGCCTTCCGGCAACGGCAGGCCGGCCAGATCATGTCGCACATAAGCGGCGACGTTTTTCACGCCTTCTTCCCCCAGGACTTCATCCCAGGCCGGCATCATCGCCATCCGGCCACCCATGATGGTGGTCTTGATGGTTTCCGGGCTGCCGCCCCAGCGCCAGTCGCTGTCGGTCAGGTTGGGGAAACCGAATGCACCCTTGGCATCCGAGCCGTGGCACACCGAGCAGTTGGAGGCAAACAGGCGGCCGCCCATTTTCAGCGCTTGCGGGTCTTTGGCCACTTCTTCCAGTGGCATTGCCGCGAATTTGGCGAAGATCGGTCCGAACTTGGCGTCAGCCTTGGCCATTTCCTTTTCCCACTCGTGGGCGCCGGTCCAGCCGTTCTCATAGCCGGGAAGGATGCCTTTCCAGTTGCCCAGGCCCGGATAAAGGATCAGGTAGCCGACGGCGAACACCAGCGTGCCGGCGAACAGCATGAACCACCATTGCGGCAGCGGGTTGTCGTACTCCTCGATGCCATCGAAGCTGTGGCCCATGGTCTGGTCGACGCTGCCCTTGGTCTCGCCCTTGCGGGTGCCGATCAGCAGCCAGGTCAGGCCGATCAGGCTGCCGATGGTCAGTACGCAGATCCACGTACTCCAGAAGGTGGTCATGGCCGGGTACTCCTTGTTGCTGAATCTTCGGTGATGTCGGGTTGTGGTTCGTCGGCGAACGGCAGCAGGCGCGCTTCGGCGAACTCCGCGCCGCGCTTGCCGTTGAATACCCACAGGGTCAGGCCGACGAAGGCCACGAATACGACGACTGTGCCCAGGCCGCGGATCATTCCAGTGCTCAATTCAAACATTGCTCACCTCTTGCTCTTGATGGCAGTGCCGAGCACTTGCAGGTAGGCGACCAGCGCATCCATTTCGCTCTTGCCCTTGAGTGAGGCAACGGCGCCGGTGATGTCTTCGTCGGTGTAGGGCACGCCCAGGGTGCGCATGGCCTTGATCTTGGTTTCGGTGTGGCTGCTGTCGAGTTGATTGGCCACCAGCCACGGGTAGGCGGGCATCTTCGACTCCGGCACGACGTTGCGCGGGTTGTACAAGTGCGCGCGGTGCCAGTCATCCGAGTAGCGTGCGCCGACCCGGGCCAGATCCGGCCCGGTGCGTTTCGAACCCCAGAGGAACGGGTGATCCCAGACGCTTTCGCCGGCCACCGAGTAGTGCCCATAGCGTTCGGTCTCGGCGCGGAACGGACGGATCATCTGTGAGTGACAGCCGACGCAGCCTTCGCGGATGTAGATGTCGCGACCTTCCAGTTGCAGCGCGGTGTAGGGCTTCATGCCTTCCACCGGCTTATTGGTCACGTCCTGGAAGAACAGCGGGACGATCTGGGTCAGGCCACCGATGCTCACGGCCAGGATCATCAGCAGCAACAACAGGCCGACGTTTTTCTCGATAGTTTCGTGTTTCATGGCGGACTCCTCAGGCCATCTGCGCGGCAGCGGCGACTTCGGCAGGCTGCGAGGCCCGCACGGTGCGCCAGGTGTTGTAGGCCATCAGGAACATGCCACTGAGGAATATCGCGCCGCCCACCAACCGCACGACGAAGCCAGGGTGGCTGGCCACCAGGGTTTCGACGAAGGAGTAAGTCAGCGTGCCGTCCTCGTTCACTGCACGCCACATCAGGCCCTGGGCGATGCCGTTGACCCACATCGAGGCGATGTACAGCACGGTGCCGATGGTGGCGAGCCAGAAGTGCGCGTTGATCAGGCCGATGCTGTGCATCTGCTCGCGTCCGAAGACTTTCGGGATCATGTGGTACAGCGCGCCGATGGAAATCATCGCCACCCAGCCCAAGGCGCCTGCGTGTACGTGGCCGATGGTCCAGTCGGTGTAGTGGGAGAGGGCGTTGACCGTCTTGATCGCCATCATCGGCCCTTCGAAGGTCGACATGCCGTAGAACGCCAGCGACACCACGAGGAAGCGCAGGACCGGGTCGCTGCGCAACTTATGCCAGGCGCCCGACAGGGTCATCATGCCGTTGATCATCCCGCCCCAGCTCGGCGCCAGCAGGATCAGCGACATCACCATGCCCAGCGACTGCGCCCAGTCCGGCAGTGCGGTGTAGTGCAGGTGGTGGGGGCCGGCCCAGATGTACAGGGTGATCAGCGCCCAGAAGTGCACGATCGACAGGCGATAGGAGTAAACCGGGCGCTCGGCCTGTTTCGGCACGAAGTAATACATCATGCCGAGGAACCCGGCGGTGAGGAAAAAGCCCACGGCGTTGTGGCCGTACCACCATTGCACCATCGCGTCGGTGGCACCGGCGTACAGCGAGTAGGACTTGGTGAAACTGACCGGCAGTTCCATGTTGTTGACGATGTGCAGGATCGCCACGGTGACGATGAACGCACCAAAGAACCAGTTGCCGACATAGATGTGTTTGGTCTTGCGCTGCATGATCGTGCCGAAGAACACGATGGCGTAGGCGACCCAGACAATGGTGATCAGGATGTCGATCGGCCATTCCAGCTCGGCGTATTCCTTGGAACTGGTGTAGCCCAGCGGCAGGCTGATGGCTGCCAGCAGAATCACCAGCTGCCAGCCCCAGAAACAGAACGCTGCAATTGCGGGAGCAAATAAGCGTGTCTGGCAAGTCCGTTGTACTGAGTAAAACGAACTGGCGAACAAGGCGCAGCCGCCAAAGGCGAAAATCACCGCGTTGGTGTGCAACGGGCGCAAGCGGCCGAAGCTGGTCCACGGCAAATTGAAGTTGAGTTCGGGCCAGACCAACTGGGCAGCGAGAAAAACCCCGAGCCCCATGCCGACGATGCCCCACACCACCGTCATAATGGCGAATTGGCGGACCACCTTGTAGTTGTAGGCGGTACTGATAGAAGTGTTCATGGTTCCCCATCCACGGTTCAGCCGAAGTGAGCGCGCAGCGCAAGGCGGTGCACCCTTCGGCCGGAGTTATAGGCAGACTAAAAGCGAGGCAAGCATGGACAAAGGGCACAAGGCCGGTATTGACGGGGATCAATGGGCACAGTGCGTGCGGGATCATGGATGGTTGTGGAATGCCGCTACATCACCGGCTTCAGCGACGCTGATCCTCGCCCATGGCGCCGGCGCACCGATGGACAGCGACTGGATGAGCGACATGGCTGCACGCCTTGCCGGGCTTGGTGTCAACGTCTTGCGTTTCGAGTTTCCCTACATGGCGCAACGGCGCATCGACGGCGGCAAACGCCCGCCAAATCCGGCCCCGAAACTGCTGGAATGCTGGCGCGAGGTGTATGCCGAAGTGCGACGCCATGTCGCCGGGCCGCTGGCCATCGGTGGCAAGTCAATGGGCGGGCGGATGGCCAGTTTGCTGGCCGATGAGTTGGGTGTGGATGCGCTGGTGTGCCTGGGCTATCCGTTTTATGCAGTGGGCAAACCGGAGAAGCCACGGGTCGAACATTTGGCCAGGCTGAAGACTCGGACCTTGATTGTGCAGGGCGAGCGCGATGCATTGGGCAATCGCGAGGCGGTCGCGGGTTATGCGCTATCGCCAAGTATCGAGGTGTTCTGGCTGGTGGCGGGGGATCATGACTTGAAGCCGTTGAAGGTTTCGGGGTTTAGCCATGAGCAGCATTTGGCGGCTGCGGCTGAGAGGGTGGCTTCATTCCTTCAGTGAAAGGTTTGGTGTTGCAAATGGCCTCTTCGCGGGCAAGCCCGCTCCCACAGTGATCTGTGGTGTTTGATCGTGTGATCAATGCAAAACCCTGTGGGAGCGGGCTTGCCCGCGAAGGCGGCCGCACAGGCAACATACTTTTCAAATTGATAATAAAAAAACCCGGAAGCTTCCACTGTCCGGGTTTTTTATTGATCAACAACAATCAGCGGTTAAACCGCTCCACCAACGAATATTGCGTGTTGGCAGTCTTGCTCAGCTCTTCACTCAGCAACGCCGAGTTCTGTGCCTGTTCCGAAGTCTGGTCCGCCAGGTCCGAAATGTTGCTGATGTTGCGGCTGATTTCTTCGGCCACGGCACTTTGCTCTTCGGTCGCGGCGGCGATCTGGGTGGTCATGTCGGTGATGTTGGCCACCGCTTCGCTGATCCCCACCAGTGCCTGGTCCGCTTCCAGTACCCGCGCCACGCCTTCTTCCGCCTGGCGATGCCCGGCTTCCATGGTTTGTACGGCGGTACCGGCGGTTTGCTGGAGCTTGGCGATCAGTGCATGAATCTGCCCGGTGGACTCGCTGGTGCGTTGCGCCAGCTGACGGACTTCGTCAGCCACCACCGCAAATCCACGCCCCATCTCGCCGGCACGGGCCGCTTCGATGGCGGCGTTCAGGGCCAGCAGGTTGGTCTGGTCGGCGATGCCTTTGATCACGTCGACCACGCCGCCGATTTCGTTGCTGTCCTTGGCCAGTTGGGTCACGGTCACGCCGGTTTCACCGACCACCACCGACAGGCGCTGGATGGCTTCGCGGGTTTCCCCGGCGATGTCGCGACCACGACCGGTCAGGCGATTGGCTTCCTGGGTGGCGTCGGCGGTGCGTTGTACGTGGCTGGCGACCTCCTGGGTGGTCGCGGCCATCTGGTTGACCGCGGTGGCCACTTGCTCGGTCTCGACCCGTTGACGTTCCAGGCCGCTGGAGCTGTTATGTGCCAGGGCATCGGACTGTCTGGCCTGATCGGTCAGGTGTTCAGCAGTGTCCTGCAGACGTGTCAGGCAAGTTTTCAGACGTGCTTCCTGGCTGAGGATCGACATCTCCAGACGCGCCTGGGCGCCGCGACTGTCGGTGTACATCTGTGCGATCAACGGGTCAGACGTCGTCTGCTCAGCCAGTTTCAACAAGCGCTTGAGACCGCGCTGTTGCCAGCTCAGACCCAGCAAGCCCAGCGGCACCGAGAGACCGGCAGCCAGGGCAAACCCCCAGTGGGAGTTCAGCGACGCACCGATCATGAAGCTCAATTGGCTGACCAGGATGAACGGCAACCAGTCCTGCAGGATCGGTACCCATTTATCCGAGGAGGGAACGGCCGACTTGCCCTGGTTGATGCGTTGGTAGAGCGCTTCGGCGCGGCTGATCTGTTCGGCGGTGGGCTTGACCCGTACCGACTCGTAACCGATCACCTGATTGCCTTCGAAGATCGGTGTCACATAGGCGTTCACCCAGTAATGATCACCGGTCTTGCAGCGATTCTTGACAATGCCCATCCATGGCAAGCCTTGTTTCAGCGTTTCCCACATGTGTGCGAACACCGCGGCCGGGACGTCGGGGTGACGGACCAGGTTGTGCGGTGCACGGATCAGTTCCTCTCGGGAGAACCCGCTGATTTCGACGAAAGCGTCGTTACAGTAGGTGATCATGCCCTTGGCATCGGTGGTGGAAATCAACCGTTGCTGAGCCGGGAAGGTCCGCTCGCGTTGTGTAATTGGCTGGTTGTTACGCATGGCTTTTTTAATCCGCAAGGCTTTCAAGTGCTGTATCGGCAAGGTCGGCGGATTGTTGAGATTATTTTTCGATAATCAGCGATGCGTCGCAAAATGACCCTTGCGTCAGCCTGCGAGCATCGGATAGGTGAATAGGCCGAAGTGCAGCAGGTTCAAGCCAAAATGAGTAGCGATGGCTGCTGTCAGTCCTCCAAAACGGTAGGCCAGGCCATAGCCGATCCCGGCCAGCGTCGCGAGCAACACCCACTGCCATCCTGCGCCGATATGGGCCAGGCCGAAGACCAATGACGCCAGCAGTAGGGCGAGGTGTTCACCGTAGGGCCGGTCTTTCAGGTATCGGCTCAGGCCGCCCTGGATGTAGCCACGGAACAGCGCTTCCTCGACCAGCGTCACCAGCAGCAGATTGTTCAGCAACCACAACCAGGCTTGATCCGGCCATTTCGGCGCCCAGGCGATTACCCCGAGCAACAGCGCGCCACCCAATGCCAGCAGGGCGCTCAAGGTCAGTGCCAGTGCGGTGGCATACAGGGACAACCGAAGCGAACGGCGGCCGACAATCCATGGACAAACCAGTAACAGCCAGAAGCCGATCATCGGTTTGTCCAGATTCAGGTGCATGGCGAATGACGCGGCATCGTCGGTAAAACGCTGAGGATCAATTACGCGACCGTTGTAGAAGCCGGGTAACCAATGCGTCGCCAGGGCCAGGGCCAGGACGATGAACAGTCCGTGGCCGAGGTAGCGGATAAAAGGGATCTCGCGTTGGCGGACGGCGACACCCGCGACCAGCAACAAAAACACCGAGATTGCCGAGAGCCAGCCGAGATGGCCGTAGGTCAGTGCCAGGCCGTAGCCGAAGGAAAGCAGGGCCAGAGACATCCATGGCAGGGTAATCATTTGAAGTCCTTGTGCCGGAATTTGCGGTGCGCCACCAACCTCTGTGGGAGCGGGCTTGCTCGCGAAGACGTCGTGTCAGTCGACATCAGCGCTGCTGACACACTGCTTTCGCGAGCAAGCCCGCTCCCACAGTAGTCCGTGTCAGGTCGCCGATTGATATCAAAGTGGGAGCGAGCTTGCTCGCGATAGCTTACTGACTGCCCCCAACAAAAACACCGCCCGAAGGCGGTGTCTGTATCAGCGCATGGCTAGGAGGCAATCAACTGCCGCAACACGTAATGCAGAATCCCCCCCGCCTTGAAGTACTCCACCTCATTGAGCGTATCGATGCGGCACAACACCTCGATCTTCTCGCTGCTGCCGTCTTCGCGAGCGATGACCAGCGTCAAGTTCATCCGTGGCGTCAGCTCGACGCCGGTCAAGCCGAGGATGTCCAGGGTTTCGCTGCCATTGAGGTTAAGGCTCTTGCGGTTCTGATCCAGCTTGAACTGCAGCGGCAGCACGCCCATGCCCACCAGGTTGGAGCGGTGAATCCGTTCGAAGCTTTCGGCGACGACCGCTTTGACCCCCAGCAGGTTGGTGCCCTTGGCGGCCCAGTCGCGACTCGAGCCGGTGCCGTATTCCTGGCCGGCGATCACCACCAGCGGCGTGCCTGAAGCCTGATAACGCATGGCAGCATCGTAGATCGGCATTTTCTCCCCGGTGGGAATGTAGCGGGTGTTGCCGCCTTCTTCGCCGCCGAGCATTTCGTTGCGTATGCGGATGTTGGCGAAGGTGCCGCGCATCATCACTTCATGGTTGCCACGCCGCGAGCCGTAGGAATTGAAGTCCCGCGGCTCCACGCCTTTGTCGCGCAGGTATTGCCCTGCCGGGCTGTCGACCTTGATGTTGCCGGCCGGGGAGATGTGGTCGGTGGTCACCGAGTCGCCGAGCAGTGCGAGGATCCTGGCGCCGCTGACGTCCTTGATCACGGGCGGCGGGCCGCCGATGTCGTCGAAGAACGGCGGGTGCTGGATGTAAGTCGAATCGTCCTGCCAGACATAGGTCGCCGCTTGCGGAACCTTGATCGCCTGCCATTGCGCGTCACCGGCAAACACTTCGGCGTATTCCTTGTGGAACATGGCGGTGTTGACCTGATTCACGGCATCGGCAATTTCTTTGCTGCTTGGCCAGATGTCCCGCAGGTACACCGGTTTGCCATCCTTGTCCTCGCCCAACGGCTCACGGCTGAGGTCGGTGCGCACCGTGCCGGCCAGCGCGTAGGCCACCACCAGTGGCGGGGAGGCCAGCCAGTTGGTTTTCACCAGTGGATGCACCCGGCCTTCGAAGTTGCGATTGCCCGAGAGCACGGAAGCCACGGTGAGGTCGGCTTGCTGGATGGCTTTTTCGATGGGCTCCGGCAGCGGCCCGGAGTTGCCGATGCAAGTGGTGCAGCCGTAGCCGACCAAGGCAAAGCCCAATTCATCGAGGTAATGGGTCAGGCCGGCCGCCTTGTAGTAGTCGGTGACCACTTTCGAGCCGGGGGCCAGCGAGCTCTTCACCCAGGGTTTGCGTTTCAGGCCTTTTTCCACGGCCTTCTTCGCCACCAGCCCGGCGGCCATCATCACGCTTGGGTTGGAGGTGTTGGTGCAGGAGGTGATCGCGGCGATGACCACGGCACCGTTTTTCAGGCGATAGGTCTGGCCTTCGTAATCGTAATCCGCTTCGCCGGCCAAATCGGCATTGCCGACGGCAACACCGCCACCGCCTTCACTTTCCAGGCGACCTTCTTCCTTGCTGGTGGGTTTGAATTGGTGGTCGAGGAAGTCACTGAACGCTTGCGCGACGTTGGGCAGTGACACCCGGTCCTGTGGACGTTTTGGTCCGGCGAGGCTGGCTTCGACGCTGCCCATGTCCAGCGCCAGGTTATCGGTGAACACCGGTTCCTGACCGGGCAGGCGCCACAGGCCCTGGGCCTTGCTGTAGGCCTCGACCAGTTGCACCGTTTCCAGGGGGCGGCCGGACAGGCGCAGGTATTCCAGCGTGATGTCGTCCACCGGGAAGAAGCCGCAGGTGGCGCCGTATTCCGGGGCCATGTTGGCGATGGTCGCGCGGTCGGCCAGGGGCAGGTCGGCGAGGCCATCGCCGTAGAACTCGACGAATTTGCCCACCACGCCTTTTTTGCGCAGCATCTGGGTCACGGTCAGCACCAGGTCGGTGGCGGTGATGCCTTCCTTGAGCTTGCCGGTGAGTTTGAAACCGATGACTTCCGGAATCAGCATCGACACTGGTTGCCCGAGCATTGCCGCTTCTGCCTCGATACCGCCGACGCCCCAGCCAAGCACGCCGAGGCCGTTGATCATGGTGGTGTGGGAATCGGTGCCCACCAGGGTGTCGGGGAAAGCGTAGGTGCGGCCGTCCTCGTCCTTGGTCCAGACGGTGCGGCCGAGGTACTCAAGATTCACCTGGTGGCAGATCCCGGTGCCCGGCGGCACCACGCTGAAATTGTCGAAGGCACTCTGGCCCCAGCGCAGGAACGCATAACGTTCGCCATTGCGCTGCATTTCAATGTCGACGTTCTGCTCGAAGGCGCTGCTGGTGGCGAACTTGTCGACCATCACCGAGTGGTCGATCACCAGGTCCACCGGCGACAGGGGGTTGATCCTTTGCGGATTGCCGCCAGCCTTGGCCATCGCCGCACGCATGGCGGCCAGGTCGACCACCGCCGGTACGCCGGTGAAGTCCTGCATCAGCACCCGCGCCGGGCGGTACTGGATCTCCCGGTCGGAGCGACGCTCCTTGAGCCACGCGGCCAGTGCCTTGAGGTCGGCGCCGGTGACGGTTTTTTCGTCCTCCCAGCGCAGCAGGTTTTCCAGCAGGACTTTCAACGACATCGGCAGCTTGTCCAGGTCGCCCAGGCTTTTGGCGGCATCGGGCAGGCTGAAGTAGTGATAGGTCTTGTTGCCGACTTGCAGGGTCTTGAGCGTATTCAGGCTATCGAGGGACGGCATTGCGATCACTCCTTTGAGTCCGCACGGCTACGGACTGGGGGAACGGGTAGAGGACTAAACCTAGCCCTCTTTAGTGCTTAAGGCTAATAACTGGACTCTATGGGCAAGTTCGAGGTTCCGAAGTCGGCTATGATGCGCGGGTTTTCGTGACAGGCTTTGCTTCAACGCAAGCCTGGGCATCGCGCAGTGGCCGAAATTCCTCGCCATTGCCCAGGAGTAAGAATGAACACCCTCTTTATGCATTGCCGGCCGGGCTTCGAAGGCGAAGTCTGTTCCGAGATTTCCGACCTCGCCGCGCGCTTGAATGTGGCCGGATATGCCAAGGCCAAGGCGGCAACCGCCTGCGCCGAGTTTGTCTGCACCGAAGAAGACGGCGCCGAGCGCCTGATGCGCGGGCAGCGTTTCGCCGAACTGATCTTCCCGCGCCAGTGGGCCCGGGGGATCTTCATCGATCTACCGGAAACCGACCGCATCAGCGTGATCCTCGCCCATATGGCGGACTTTCCGCTGTGCGGCAGCCTGTGGCTGGAAATGGTCGATACCAACGACGGCAAGGAACTGTCGAACTTCTGCAAGAAATTCGAAGTGCACCTGCGCAAGGCGCTGATGGCCGCCGGCAAGCTGGTGGAAGACGCCCACAAGCCGCGTTTGCTGCTGACGTTCAAGAGCGGCCGCGAAGTGTTCATGGGCCTGGCGGAGTCGAACAACTCGGCGATGTGGCCGATGGGCATTCCCCGTTTGAAATTCCCCCGCGAGGCGCCGAGCCGTTCGACCCTCAAACTGGAAGAGGCCTGGCACCATTTCATCCCGCGCGACCAGTGGGACGAGCGTCTGCACGGCGACATGACCGGCGTCGACCTCGGGGCCGCCCCCGGTGGCTGGACATGGCAATTGGTCAACCGCGGCATGCTGGTGACCGCCATCGACAACGGTCCGATGGCCGAAAGCCTGATGGATACGGGGCTGGTGCAACACTTGATGGCCGACGGTTTCACCTTCAAGCCCAAGCAACCGGTGGACTGGATGGTCTGCGACATCGTCGAGAAGCCGGCGCGCAACGCCGCGATGCTGGAAGAGTGGATCGGCGACGGGCATTGCCGCGAGGCGGTGGTCAACCTCAAGCTGCCGATGAAACAGCGCTATGCCGAAGTGAAGCGCTTGCTCGAACGCATTGCCGATGGCTTCAAGGCGCGGGGCATCAAGGTCGAGATCGGCTGCAAGCAGCTGTACCACGACCGCGAGGAAGTGACCTGCCATTTGCGTCGGATTGATGTGAAGAAGCCCAAGTCCCGCTGACACACGGGGACCAATGTGGGAGCGGGCTTGCTCGCGAAGGCGTCGTGTCAGTCGACGTCAACGCTGCTGACACACCGCTTTCGCGAGCAAGCCCGCTCCCACAGGTCAGTGGTCATCCCACAAGGGCGGCGTATTGCCACAGATGACGTTACACCCGGCAATGCGCGACAATGCCGGCCAGTTTCAGGAGTGAATCATGAGTGAAATGCTTGATACGCCGGTAGACGGCACCCTCGACGCCACCGGCCTCAATTGCCCCGAGCCGGTGATGATGCTGCACCAGCACATCCGTGACCTGGTGCCCGGCGGCCTGCTCAAGGTGATCGCCACTGACCCGTCGACCCGTCGCGATATTCCCAAGTTCTGCGTGTTTCTCGACCATGAACTGGTGGCACAGCACGAAGATGAGGGCACCTACCTTTACTGGATTCGCAAGAAGTCCGGTTGACGGACTCAAAAAAGACCTGCCAGTGCAGGTAATGCCAGTCAGTTAAGCAATTTCAGCCGCGACACCCTTTGTAGCAGCTGCCGAGCCCGCGAGGCTGCGTTCGGCTGCGAAGCAGTCGTAAAACCAGAGTTCGCGGTACGTCAGAGAGATCGTGCAAGCCGGATTTACGACTGCTGCGCAGCCGGACGCAGCCTTCGGCAGCTGCTACAAAGAAGGCGTAGCGTCTGGGTTCGCTTAACTGACTGGCATTAACCAGTGCAGGTCTTTTTTTGTGTGCGCTTAGCCCATTGATTGGCTATTACGAATCCGTTTGCGCGCACTGAGCGTCAGGCGGATCGACAGCATCAGCGCCGCACAGCTCAAACCGGCAATCAACCCTTCCCACAGCCCGCTCGGGCCGCTGGCCGGGCCGAACCAATCGGTCAGCCCCAGCACGTAGCCGACCGGCAGGCCGATGCCCCAATAGGCGAACAAGGTCAGGATCATCGTCACCCGGGTGTCCTGGTATCCACGCAGCGCGCCCGCGCAAATCACCTGGATGGCATCGGAAAACTGGTACAGCGCGGCGTACACAATCAACATCGACGCTATCTGGATCACGGCCTTGTCAGGCGTGTAGATCGAGGCGATAGGTTCGCGCAGCAGCAGGATCAGGGCCGCCGAAAACGCCGCGAACACCAGTGCCGCGCCGAGCCCGACTTTCGCCGCGAAGCGCGCCTGCCAGGGGTTGCCGGCCCCCAGTGCCTGGCCAACCCGCACGGTCACCGCCATGCCCAGGGAGTAAGGAATCATGAACAGCAACGAGCTGATATTCAGGGCGATTTGATGCCCGGCCACCACGGTGGAGCCCAGACTGCCGATCAACAGGGCAATGACCGCGAAGATGCTGGACTCGGCGAAGACGGCGATACCGATCGGCAGGCCAATGCTGACCAGGCGCTTGATCACGGCCCACTTCGGGCGGTCGAAGCACACCAGCACACGGGTACGGGCATAGAAGGGGGCCCAGAAGGTCCAGCCGGCCATACTCAGCGCCATGAACCACATCACGATGCCGCTGGCCCAGCCGCAACCGACGCCGCCCAGGGCCGGTGCGCCGAAATGGCCGTAGATCAACGTGTAGTTCAGGGGGATGTTCAACAGTAGACCGCACAAGCCGATGACCATGCTCGGACGGGTCCGCCCCATGCCATCGCTGTAGCAGCGCAGCACGTAATAAAACGCCATGCCCGGCAAGCCGAAGGCGATCCCGTGCAGGTAACCCATGCTCGGCTCGATCAATTGCGGATCGACTTTCATCCAGTGCAGGATCGGCTCGGCGCCGAGCAGCAGGCCACTGCCGATCAACCCGACACACAGTGCGAGCCACAACGCCTGGCGTACCAGCGGGCCGATTTCGTCAAATTGACCGGCGCCAAAGCGTTGCGCGACCTTGGGTGTAGTGGCCAGCAGGACGCCGGACATCAACAGGTAGACCGGAATCCAGATCGAATTGCCCAAGGCCACAGAGGCCAGGTCCCGCGGGCTGACGCGGCCGGCCATCACCGCATCGACGAAGCCCATGGCCGTGGTGGCCAGTTGCGCGATCATGATGGGCAGGGCCAGGCTGAGCAGGCCTTTGAGTTCCAGGCGAACGGGCGTCGTCCGCGCCGGAGCAATGGCGGCGGTATTCTCAATTACAGGATTCAATGGCGAAACGTCCAAAAGGTATTGATGCACAGGCGCGCATTCTACGCGTTGACGCGCCAGTCAGGAAAAGACCCGTGTTGTGGATTTGTAATCATCTGCGAGCGGCGTGCTAGGCGCGATGAGGTATCTACGCCTAAACTGCCGATCCCCCAAAGGAGCCTGCCATGCTGATTGTTGCCGACGAAAATATCCCCCTGCTCGATGCCTTCTTCGGAGGTTTCGGTGAAATCCGCCGGGTACCGGGTCGGGCCATCGACCGCGCCACGGTCGAGCAGGCCGATGTGTTGTTGGTGCGTTCGGTGACCAACGTCAATCGCGCGCTGCTCGAGGGCAGCAAGGTGCGCTTTGTCGGTACGTGCACCATCGGCACCGATCATCTGGACCTGAATTACTTTCAGCAGGCCGGTATCACCTGGTCCAGCGCGCCGGGCTGCAATGCCCGCGGCGTGGTCGACTATGTGCTCGGCAGTCTGCTGACCCTGGCTGAAATCGAAGGTGTCGACCTGACTCGGCGCACCTACGGCGTGGTCGGTGCCGGCGAAGTGGGTGGCCGGTTGGTCAAGGTCCTGCAAGGCCTGGGCTGGAAGGTGCAGGTGTGCGATCCACCTCGGCAAGCTGCGGAAGGCGGGGATTACGTCAGCCTCGAGCAGATCATCGACGAGTGCGACGTCATCAGCCTGCACACGCCATTGACCAAGCAGGGTCAGCAATCGACCTGGCACTTGTTCGATGAAAAACGTCTGAACCAGCTCAGGTCCGGCACCTGGCTGATCAATGCCAGTCGCGGGCCGGTGGTCAACAACGCGGCACTGCGCGACGTGCTGCTGGAGCGCGAAGACCTGCAAGCGGTGCTCGATGTCTGGGAAGGCGAGCCTGAAGTCGATGTGGCGTTGGCCGAACTCTGCGTACTGGCAACGCCACACATTGCCGGTTACAGCCTCGACGGCAAGCAGCGGGGCACCGCGCAGATTTATCAGGCCTATTGCGATTTCCTCGGGCAACCGGCCCGCCTCAGCCTGGGTGATTTGCTGCCGGCACCGTGGCTGTCGCATGTGACCCTCAATGCGCAAAGCGACCCGGCCTGGGCGTTGGCGATGCTGTGCCGTGGCGTGTATGACCCGCGTCGTGACGATGCCGATTTCCGCCGCAGCCTGGTCGGCAGTGTCGGCGAGCAGCGTGCGGCATTCGATGTGCTGCGCAAGCAATACCCGTCGCGCCGCGAGATCGACGGGCTGCAGGTGCGGATCGAGGGGGATGCGCCTGAGTTGCGCAGGATTGTGGCGGCGTTGGGGGCGACGGCAATCTGATAGACCGTGGCGATCCGACTTGCTCGCGAAGGGCGCCCCACAATGTCCGGACAGGCGCCCATAAAAAACCCGGCCAACTATGGGCCGGGTCAAGAAGACGGTGGCTATATCACTTTTGTTCGGCAGGTTTGACCAATCGCTTTTCCAGTTCGCTGCAAGCTTTCTGGATCATTTCTTCAGTGATCGGTACTTCGCGACCCTGCTCGTCAATAATCGAGCAACCCAGAGACTGGTCTGGTTGCGTGCGGATCACTTGAATCTTGTCATCGCTGCTGTATTGCAAGGACATGGCCTGTCTCCTCATCAGGTTGTTAGCTTACTGTAGAACCGCCAGGTGACCGGGCTGTGACAACTCCCTGCGATCTTTCCGGGGGGACAGAACCAGTCCAGCAGAAATGCCTTCCCGTGGCTACCCGAACTTTAGATCAATAGCGTCTAGCCTCTAGTGTTGGTGGACATAATCAACCCGACTCATTGTGATTTGCAGCGAGCCACCCCATTGAGCGGTATAGGCTGACCCTAATGACTGCCTTGACCAGGATGATTACGATGCTCTCTGCCCGTCACCGCCGTGCCATTCGCCTGGCCAGTCGTTTTATCGCGCCGTATCGCTGGCAGGCCTTTGGCGCCTTGCTGGCGTTGATCGCCACCGCCGGCATCACCTTGTCCATGGGGCAGGGCATCCGTCTGCTGGTGGACAAGGGGTTCATGACCCAGTCACCGCACCTGCTCAATCAGTCCATCGGTCTGTTCATGTTGCTGGTGGCGGGGTTGGCGATCGGAACCTTTGCACGGTTTTACCTGGTGTCGTGGATCGGCGAACGCTGTGTCGCCGACATCCGTCGCAACGTGTTCAATCATCTGATCTATCTGCACCCGGGGTTTTACGAAGACAATCGCAGTTCGGAAATCCAGTCCCGCCTGACCGCCGACACCACGCTGCTGCAATCGGTCATCGGCTCTTCGCTGTCATTGTTCCTGCGCAATCTGTTGATGGTGATCGGCGGGATCGTCCTGTTGTTCATCACCAACCCCAAGCTCACCAGCATCGTGGTGGTCGCCTTGCCCCTGGTGATCGCGCCGATCCTGATCTTCGGGCGCCGGGTGCGTAACCTCTCGCGCCTGAGCCAGGACCGGATTGCCGATATCGGCAGCTATGTGTCGGAAACCCTGGGCCAGATCAAGACCGTACAGGCCTACAACCATCAGGCCCAGGACGAGCGCCGGTTTGCCGTGACCGTGGAAGAGGCGTTCAACACCGCACGAAAGCGCATCTTTCAGCGAGCCTGGCTGATTACCCTGGTGATCGTGTTGGTTCTGGGTGCGGTCGGGGTGATGCTCTGGGTCGGCGGCATGGATGTCATCGCCGGGCGAATTTCCGCCGGCGAGCTGGCAGCGTTCGTGTTCTACAGCCTGATCGTCGGCAGTGCGTTCGGCACCTTGAGCGAGGTGATTGGCGAGCTGCAGCGGGCAGCCGGCGCGGCCGAGCGGATTGCCGAGTTGCTGCGTTCGGAAAACATCATCCTGCCGCCAGTGGCGGGCGCGGTGAAACTGCCGGAGCGGGTCGATGGCCAATTGCAGCTGCACAATGTGCGTTTTTCCTACCCGTCGCGGCCTGAAAGCTATGCCGTCGACGGGTTGAGCCTGACCATCAATGCCGGTGAGACGCTGGCGCTGGTCGGGCCGTCAGGGGCCGGCAAATCCACGGTGTATGACTTGCTGCTGCGTTTTTACGACCCGGCCGAGGGGCGCATCCTGCTCGATGGCGTGCCGTTGACTCAGCTTGATCCGTTGGACCTGCGCCGCTGTTTCGCCCTGGTGTCGCAAACCCCGGCGCTGTTTTTCGGCAGCATTGAAGAAAACATTCGCTACGGCAATCCGCAGGCGACATTGGCCGAGGTGCAGGAAGCGGCAAAAATCGCTTACGCCCATGACTTTATCGAAGCCATGCCCAACGGTTACCAGACTCATCTGGGGGACGGCGGTCTCGGTTTGTCCGGCGGCCAGCGCCAACGCCTGGCCATCGCCCGCGCATTACTGGTGGACGCGCCGATCCTGCTCCTGGACGAAGCCACCAGCGCCCTCGACGCCCAGAGCGAACACCTGATCCAGCAGGCGCTGCCAAGCCTGATGAAAAACCGTACCACCCTGGTCATCGCCCATCGCCTGGCCACGGTGAAAAACGCCGACCGAATCGCGGTGATGGACCAAGGGAAACTGGTGGCGGTGGGCACGCATCAGGAGCTGATTGCCAGCAATGCCCTGTATGCCCGGTTGGCGGCGTTGCAGTTCAGTGATGGACATGAAGCGGCATGAATGACCACTAATGAATGACGCCCGGTTCGGGCATTATGTCGTCCTCTGTTATGAGCCCGGATGAAGGTATGAGCCGTTATCAACCACCGTTGACCTTGACGACGAAAATGTTGTCGCTCATCGCCGATATCAGCGAACAGATCGGTCAGCTTACAGCGATGGACGAACGCCTGCAGACGCCTCAATTGCGTCGTGGCAATCGGATTCGAACGATTCAGGCTTCTTTGGCCATCGAAAACAATACGCTGAGCATCGAGCAGGTGACTGCCATTCTGGCGGGGCAGCGTGTGCTGGGGTTGCCTCGGGAAATCCAGGAAGTACGAAATGCGTTTGCTGCTTACGAAGCCATGCCTGATTGGCAGCCAAGCAGCCGGAACGATTTACTGCGTGCTCATGAATTGCTGATGGGCGGATTGATTGATGAATGCGGGCAGTTCCGCCGAGCCGGCGTGGGTATCTATCGTGGCGACAAGTTGATCCATATGGCGCCGCCGCCGAGTCGCGTTGTGCACTTGATTGACGACTTGTTGGCGTGGCTGCGTGCCTCGGATTGGCATCCGCTGATTGCCAGTTGCGTCTTTCATTATGAGTTCGAGTTTATCCATCCCTTCGCTGACGGTAACGGACGTATGGGACGCCTTTGGCAAACCCTGATACTCAGTCAGTGGCGCCCGGCATTGTCTTATTTGCCGGTTGAGGCGGTGATTCGGGATCAGCAGGAGGCGTACTACGCGGCATTGTCGGCGGCCGATCAATTGGCCGAATCCACACCTTTCGTAGAGTTCATGTTGCAAGCTATGAGTGTTGCACTCTCGGAGGCAGTACTGGCTGAGCCAGAAATCGACCCAGTAACCGACCTGGTAACCGACTCAGTAGAGAAGTTGCTTTCTGTGCTGAATGTTAACGGTCCGCGAAAGATCAGCGAATTGATGGCTGACATCGGATTGGTGCACAAGGCGACCTTCAGGGCTAACTATCTCCGGCCTGCATTAGCGGTCGAATGGATAGAAATGACCTATCCCGAATCGCCAAGTAGTCCGGCACAAAAGTATCGCCTGACCCAGCTTGGAAAACAGGTCTTCGCACGGCTCAAGTCGGCGAAGAAACCTTGAGCATTAAAAAAGCCCGCATCTGTGATGCGGGCTTTTTTACGAGTTGATTTGAATCATTGATCGTCGAAGAACCGCTCGTGCCAATCCACGATCGGCTGTGGTGAGTTGAGCTTGTCGCCATAGATCACCGAATACGACAGCACGTTTTGCACGTACTGGCGGGTTTCGTCGAACGGAATGCTTTCCACCCACACGTCGAAACTCAGGTGGTCCGCACCGCGCAGCCACTGGCGCACTCGGCCGGGGCCGGCGTTGTAGGCGGCGGAGGCGAGGACGCGGTTGCCGTTGAACTGGCTGTGTACCTGGCTCAAATACGCGGCGCCGAGCTGGATGTTCTTGTCCGGATCCAGCAGTTGCTGTGGCGAGCTATAGGGAATGCTGAACTTGCGTGCGGTTTCCTTGGCGGTGGCGGGCATCAGTTGCATCAGGCCCGAAGCGCCGACCCCGGAGCGGGCGTCGTCCATGAACGCACTTTCCTGGCGGGTGATGGCGAACGCCCAGCTTGGGTGCAGGCCGCGGTTCTTCGCTTCACGCACCAGCGTATTGCGGTGGGCCATCGGGAAACGGATATCCAGGTCATCCCAATACTGCGCCTGACTGATGGTGCGGATCGCCGGGAAATACCACTTCAGGTCGTAGGCCAGTTTGGCTTGGGCGACCATTTCGTCGCGGCTGAAGTGACGGCTGACGTAGTACCACTCGCGCCGGCCATCGACGATCTGCCCGCGGGCGTGCAGCTCCAGGGCGCGGCGCACGCCGGGGGTATTGCGCACCTTGTTGATGGTGGCCTGGCTGAGCACCAGCGGTTTGTTGAGCAGCGAGTAGGGCGACTGTGAGCGATCGGCGGCGAGGAAACCATAGAAGTCGCGTTCGCGGGCCAGGTTCTTATAGAGTGTCAGGGCCTCCGGATTCTGCGGCTGCGCCAGTTCCAGGCTGCGGGCCTGCCAGTAACGCCAGCGGTTGGTGTTGGCCAGGTCCTGGGGCAGGCGGCGGGTCAACTGATAGGCATCGTCCCAGCGCGCCAGGCGCAGGAGCAGGCGCAGGCGCCATTCGGAAACCGTATTGTCGCGCAGCTCCGGGTCGTATTTGGTCATGACGTCCAGGGCTCGACCATCGAAACGTTTGGCGAGGGTCAGCCCGATTTCCCGGGCGATCGCCACTTTTTCATCCCGGGAGAAATGCATGCTGCTGGCGTAGCCGTCGAGCAGATTCATGGCTCTGTCCGGATCCTGGCGGGCCAGGCGGCGCAGACCGAGGCTGACCACGTCGGACATGGCTTCATCGGCCGGGGTGAAGCGTGATGGCTGGTTGAGCAGTTCCGGTTTCTGCGCGACGTCCACCAGCAAGCGACCGCGAGGGGCGAGGGTGGCCATGCCATTGACCAGACTGTTGGCCAGCGGGTAGTTGCGCGCCTGGGCCGCGAGCTTGGCGCGCTCCCAGCGTTTTTGTTCGGTCAACTGGCCTTCGGCGGCCCACATGCCGAACAGCGTGTCACAGGCTTCGGGTTGGGATTTGCCGGTCAGCCAGAGTTTTTCGGCGTTGGCATTACCTTCGGCCTTGAGATTGTGGCTGAGCTGGTACTGCGCATTCAGGCAGTCCAGCTCGGTGAAGTTCATTTTCGGGTCGTAATACTTGACGAAGGTCGCCCAGTCACCCCGATCCGCCAGCCAGCGCAACCAGCGCAGCTTCATCCAGTTGGCCTGGGGCAGGTCACCGTGTTCGGCGAGGAATTTCTCGATTTCGGCGTTGCTCGCGGTTTTAAGCCGCGCGGTCAGCTCGTCGTACGCCAGGTAGGGTTCCAGCGGATAATCGGCGAGGGCCTGGCTGTAACGGAAATACGGGCCGCTATCGCCCTTGGCCAAGGCGCGCTTGGCTTCATCGTAATACTGGCGTTGGGTGGACAGGTCCACCGCCTGGGCGGATTGAACGGCAGCGGCAGACAGTAAAAAAGCAGATAAAAGATTGAAAAGGCGACTGCGCATGAGACGTCCAGGCAGAGAAAACATGACAAGCGCGGGCCGGGCCCGCGCTGAATTGTCTGTAGCTTAGCCTTTTGCCAGCAGCCGGTGAAAGCTTTGCGGGTCTTCCCGCATCAGTTCGCAACATTTGTCATGCAGAGTGCTACGAGAGTGAAATTGCCGGCCTTCTGGAGCCTCAAGTCAGGTAGAATGCGCGCCCGGTTTTTGGAGAAGCTCATGACCCTGCTCAAATTCAGCGATGTGTCCCTTGCTTTCGGCGCTATGCCGTTGTTGGACAAGGTGTCCTGGCAGATCGCCCGTGGTGAGCGGGTGTGCATCATCGGCCGCAACGGCACTGGCAAGTCCAGCATGATGAAGCTCGTCAAGGGCGACCAAAAGCCCGATGACGGCTCCGTTTGGCGCGCGCCCGGGCTCAAGATCGGCGAATTGCCGCAAGAATTGCCGGTGGCCGACGAGCGGACAGTGTTCGACGTGGTGGCCGAAGGCCTGGACGGCGTTGGCGCCTTGCTCGCCGAATATCACCACCTGAGCCAGAACATCGTCACCGATGCCGATCTGGACAAACTGATGCACGTCCAGCACGACCTCGAAGCCCGCGATGGCTGGCGCTTGCAGACGCTGGTCGACAGCACCCTGAGCCGCCTGCAACTGCCGGCCGACAAGACCCTCGCCGAGTTGTCCGGCGGCTGGCGTCGTCGCGTCCTGCTGGCCCAGGCCCTGGTGTCCGAGCCGGACCTGCTGCTGCTCGACGAACCAACCAACCACCTGGACATCGGTGCCATCGCCTGGCTTGAAGAGGCGCTGAAGGATTTCCAGGGCGCCGTGCTGTTCATCACGCACGACCGTTCTTTCCTGCAGAACCTGGCAACCCGCATCCTCGAACTGGATCGCGGCGGCCTGATCGACTGGAACGGCGACTACGCCAGTTTCCTCGTGCACAAGGAAGCCGCGCTGGCGGCCGAAGAAACCGCAAACGCGCTGTTCGACAAGCGCCTGGCCCAGGAAGAAGTGTGGATTCGCCAGGGCATCAAGGCCCGTCGTACCCGTAACGAAGGTCGCGTGCGTGCACTCAAGGCCTTGCGTGTCGAGCGCAGCGAGCGTCGTGAGCGTACCGGCAAGGCCAATATCCAGCTGGAAACCGCCGACAAGTCCGGCAAGCAAGTAATGGTCCTGGATAACGTGAGCTTCGCTCACCCGGATGGCCCGTTCCTGATCAAGGACTTCTCCATGGTGCTGCAGCGTGGCGACCGTATCGGTCTGCTCGGCGCCAACGGTACCGGCAAGACCACGCTGCTGAAGCTGATGCTCAGCGGCTTGCAGCCGACCAGCGGCAAGGTTGAAGAGGGTACCAGGATCGATGTCGCCTACTTCGACCAGTTGCGCCATCAGCTGGACCTGGAAAAAACCGTGATCGACAACGTGGCCGAGGGTCGCGACTTCATCGATATCGACGGCCAGAGCCGCCACGTGCTGAGTTACCTCGGTGACTTCCTGTTCAGCCCCCAGCGTGCCCGCACGCCGGTCAAGGCGCTGTCCGGTGGCGAGCGCGCCCGTCTGTTGCTGGCCAAGCTGTTCAGCAAGCCGGCGAACCTGCTGGTACTCGACGAACCGACCAACGACCTCGACGTCGAAACCCTCGAATTGCTCGAAGAGGTCTTGCTGACCTTCAACGGCACCGTACTGATGGTCAGCCACGACCGGGCATTCCTCGACAACGTGGTCACCAGCACCCTGGTCTTCGAAGGTGAAGGCAAGGTTCGCGAGTACGTCGGTGGCTATCAGGACTGGCTGCGCCAGGGCGGCTCGCCGCGCCTGCTGGGCGTGACCGAGAGCAAGTCCGGCAAGGCCGACCTGAACTCCGCGGTGGTAAAGGCCGAGCCTGCGCCGGTTGCTGCAGTCGTCGAAGCGCCAGTGGCAAAGAAAAAGCTCAGCTACAAGTTGCAGCGCGAACTGGAAGCGTTGCCGGGCCAGATCGAAGCCATGGAGCAGCAGATTGCCGCCGTTGAAGCGCAAATGGCGGATGCCGGCTTCTACCAGCGTCCTGCTGCTGAAACCGCTGCGGTGATTGCTCAGCTGGAGCAGTTGCAGGCTGAACTCGACGTGATGGTCGAGCGTTGGGCCGAGCTGGATGCCTGATTGATCCTGCAATAAAAAAGCCCGGCGTTCAGTGATGAGCGCCGGGCTTTTCGTATGCAATACAATCTGCGGGCTGCTGTAGATCCCATGTGGGAGCGGGCTTGCTCGCGAAAGCGGTTCAACATTCAACGAATATGTCGACTGTCACACCTCATTCGCGAGCAAGCCCGCTCCCACATTGATGCGTGTTGTCAGGATTTGTTTTGCAGGCGCACCGCCAGCACATCGCAAGGCGCGCCATGCAGTACATCGTTGGCGGTGGAACCCAGCAGCAATGCCAGGCCATGTCTGCCATGGCTGCCCACCACGATCAGGTCGCACTGCTGTTCTTTGGCGAAGTGATGGATTTCCTGGCGTGGCTGGCCGTAGGTGAGGTGGCAATTGGAGCCCTCAAGCTCTGAGTATTTGTGCTTCAGGCGTTCAAGGCGCTCCTTGGCCTGATCGAACTGCTGCTGTTGCAGTTGTGACAGGTCCATCGGCACGTCGCCGCCGAAGGCCATCGCCATCGGCTCGACAATGTGCACCAGCGACAATTTCGCACCGTTGCTCACCGACAGTTCGCGAGCGCGGTGAATCACAGGGTCGCACTCTTCGGTCAGATCTACAGCGACCAGAATATGGTTGTAGGGCATGAGGTGCTCCTCCTGAGGGATGCAATATTGGTAAGTATGGCTGGTTTCAAGCGCATTGGTTCCAAAGTGACACAATGGGCTCATTCAAATTCGGGAGTACAGATATGACGGTCTGGATAGTGGTGTCAATCCTGTTGGTGGTGCTGAGCCCGCTGGCATGGTTGCGGCCGTCGCGAGCTCAGAGCGGGCGCATAGCCTTGCGGATGGAGGCCCGGCGCATCGGCCTGGCCATGCAATTGGCGCCCCAGGAGTGGCCACACTGGCTCAGCCAGGAGCCGCCGAGCCCCTGCGCCCAGTACCATCGTCCACGACGTGGCAGTCAGCCGGCGTGCTGGAGTTACTGGCAAAAATCACCGGGTGTCTGGGTCAATCAGTGGCAGGAAGTCTGTGAAGATCGGGCGCTGCTCGATCATTTTGAAAAAATGCCGGGCAATGTCTTCAAGGTCGAGGCCGACAAGCAAATAATCGCCTTGTATTGGGGCGAGAAAGGCGAGGCCGAGGTGTTGCAACAGATCGATGCCACCCTCAAAGCCCTCGCCTGAATCCGATCTGTAGCAGCTGCCGAGCCTGCGAGGTTGCGTTCGGCGACGAAGTCGTCGTAAACCCTGAGCGCACGATCAGCCTGATGTACCACGGTGCCTGATTTACGACTGCTTCGCAGCCGAACGCAGCCTCGCAGGCTCGGCAGCTGCTACAGAAGGCAATAAAAAGCCCGACAAAATCATCGGGCGGGTTGGCCAGGCAGGCCGGTAAATCGGTGTTGGCTGATCTTACGCTGGGCATTCGTCAAAAGCGTTCACAATTTTCCCCTGGGTTCCGCCAGCGTAGCTTGTTAAACATGGGCTGCAGCGAATTAGGGCGAATTTTCTAACAATTGATTCTATGAATGACCTTGCATGCTTCGGCGTGTTTAAGGTCTTCGCAGTACGGATATGACCGGAAAGTCGCGTTTCAACCCGTGTTTCAGGCGATTGACAATTGTCGGAAATTCCGTGAAGGTGACGTACCCAAATCAAACGGGCGTATGAATTGAGCGTTTGTATTTCAGACCGCTCCTACAGAATCCCGACTATCGCGTTGGCGGGTGTGCCGGGTGGATAGGCGTAGCATCGACGATTAACGTCCCTGCGAAGCCTTCGCCTGCGTCCGACGTGTACTGTTCAGCTTCCATATCGTGGAGATCAGTTGATGATTTACGAAGGTAAAGCCATCACGGTTAAGGCTCTTGAAAGTGGCATCGTCGAACTGAAGTTCGACCTCAAGGGTGAGTCCGTCAACAAGTTCAACCGTCTAACCCTGAACGAACTGCGTCAGGCCGTAGACACCATCAAGGCAGATGCTTCGATCAAGGGCGTGATCGTCAGCAGTGGCAAGGACGTGTTCATCGTCGGCGCCGACATCACCGAATTTGTCGACAACTTCAAGCTGCCGGATGCAGAACTTGTTGCTGGCAACCTCGAAGCCAACAAGATTTTCAGCGATTTCGAAGACCTCAATGTCCCGACTGTTGTTGCCATCAACGGCATCGCGTTGGGTGGTGGTCTGGAAATGTGCCTGGCGGCGGACTACCGCGTCATGTCCACCAAAGCCAAGATCGGTCTGCCGGAAGTCAAGCTGGGCATCTACCCGGGCTTTGGCGGTACCGTGCGTCTGCCGCGCCTGATCGGCGCCGACAACGCCATCGAATGGATTGCCGCCGGCAAGGAAAACCGTCCTGAAGACGCGCTGAAAGTCGGCGCCGTCGACGCGGTGGTAGCTCCTGAGCAGCTGCAGAATGCCGCGCTGGAACTGATCAAGCGCGCCATCTCCGGCGAGTTCGACTACAAGGCCAAGCGCCAGCCGAAGCTGGAAAAACTCAAGCTGAACGCCATTGAACAAATGATGGCTTTCGAAACCGCCAAGGGTTTCGTCGCCGGCCAGGCTGGCCCGAACTACCCGGCGCCGGTTGAAGCGATCAAGACCATCCAGAAAGCCGCGAACTTCGGTCGCGACAAGGCGCTGGAAATCGAAGCTGCCGGTTTCGTCAAGCTGGCCAAGACCTCTGCCGCGCAGAGCTTGATCGGCTTGTTCCTGAACGATCAGGAACTGAAGAAAAAGGCCAAGGCCTACGACGAAATCGCCAGGGACGTGAAGCAGGCCGCCGTACTGGGCGCGGGCATCATGGGTGGCGGTATCGCCTATCAGTCGGCTTCCAAAGGCACGCCGATCCTGATGAAGGACATCAACGAGCACGGTATCGAGCAGGGTCTGGCCGAAGCCGCCAAGCTGCTGGTTGGCCGCGTTGATAAAGGTCGCATGACCGCCGCGAAAATGGCTGAAGTGCTCAACGGCATTCGTCCAACCCTGTCCTACGGTGATTTCGGTCACGTGGACCTGGTGGTCGAAGCGGTCGTCGAGAACCCGAAGGTCAAGCAAGCGGTACTGGCTGAAGTTGAAGACAAGGTCAAGGAGGACACCATCCTGGCGTCCAACACTTCGACCATTTCCATCACCTTGCTGGCCAAGGCCCTCAAGCGTCCGGAAAACTTCGTCGGCATGCACTTCTTCAACCCGGTGCACATGATGCCGCTGGTGGAAGTGATCCGTGGCGAGAAGTCCAGCGAGCTGGCGGTTGCCACCACCGTTGCCTATGCCAAGAAAATGGGCAAGAACCCGATCGTCGTCAACGACTGCCCGGGCTTCCTGGTCAACCGCGTCCTGTTCCCGTACTTCGGCGGTTTCGCCAAGCTGGTCAGCGCCGGTGTGGACTTCGTCCGTATCGACAAGATCATGGAAAAGTTCGGCTGGCCTATGGGCCCGGCCTACCTGATGGACGTGGTCGGCATCGACACCGGTCACCACGGTCGTGACGTGATGGCTGAAGGCTTCCCGGACCGCATGAAGGACGACCGTCGCTCGGCCGTCGACGTGCTCTATGAAGCCAAGCGCCTGGGCCAGAAGAACGGCAAGGGCTTCTACGCCTACGAGACCGACAAGAAGGGCAAGCAGAAGAAAGTGGCCGATCCTTCGGTGCTGGAAGTGCTCAAGCCGATCGTCTTTGAACAACGCGAAGTCACCGACGAAGACATCATCAACTGGATGATGATCCCGCTGTGCCTGGAAACCGTGCGTTGCCTGGAAGACGGCATCGTCGAAACCGCTGCCGAAGCCGACATGGGTCTGGTCTACGGTATTGGTTTCCCTCCATTCCGTGGCGGTGCGCTGCGTTACATCGATTCGATCGGTGTGGCAGAGTTCGTTGCCCTGGCTGACCAGTACGCTGATTTGGGCGCGCTGTACCACCCGACCGCGAAGCTGCGCGAAATGGCCAAGAACGGCCAGAGCTTCTTCGGTTAAGCGCCCCCAACTAGAGTGAGAGTGAACTTATGAGCTTGAATCCTAGAGACGTCGTGATTGTCGACTTCGGTCGTACTCCGATGGGCCGCTCCAAGGGCGGCATGCACCGCAACACCCGCGCCGAAGACATGTCGGCGCACCTGATCAGCAAACTGCTGGAACGTAACGTCAAGGTCGACCCGAACGAAGTCGAAGACGTGATCTGGGGCTGTGTGAACCAGACCCTGGAGCAGGGCTGGAACATCGCGCGCATGGCGTCGCTGATGACCCAGATCCCGCACACCTCGGCCGGCCAGACCGTCAGCCGCCTGTGCGGCTCGTCCATGAGCGCTCTGCACACTGCCGCGCAAGCGATCATGACCGGCAACGGTGACGTTTTCGTGGTGGGTGGCGTCGAGCATATGGGCCACGTGAGCATGATGCACGGTGTCGATCCGAACCCGCACATGTCGCTGTACGCGGCGAAAGCCTCGGGCATGATGGGCCTGACCGCGGAAATGCTGGGCAAAATGCACGGCATCACTCGCGAGCAGCAGGACGCTTTCGGCGTGCGCTCCCACCAACTCGCCCACAAGGCGACGGTGGAAGGCAAGTTCAAGGACGAAATCATCCCGATGCAGGGCTACGACGAGAACGGTTTCCTGAAAACCTTCGACTACGACGAAACCATTCGTCCGGAAACCACCCTGGAAAGCCTGGCGGCTCTGAAGCCGGCATTCAATCCGAAGGGCGGCACCGTGACAGCCGGTACCTCGTCGCAGATCACCGATGGTGCCTCGTGCATGATCGTGATGTCGGCGCAGCGCGCACAGGACCTGGGCATCCAGCCTCTGGCGGTGATTCGTTCGATGGCGGTGGCAGGTGTGGATCCGGCAATCATGGGCTATGGTCCAGTACCGGCCACACAAAAAGCACTGAAGCGCGCGGGTCTGGGTATCTCCGACATCGACTTCTTCGAGCTCAACGAAGCTTTCGCCGCACAGGCCCTGCCGGTGCTGAAAGATCTGAAAGTACTCGACAAGATGAACGAGAAGGTTAACCTGCACGGCGGCGCGATCGCCCTGGGCCACCCGTTCGGTTGCTCCGGTGCGCGGATCTCCGGCACTTTGCTCAATGTGATGAAGCAGAATGGCGGTACCTTCGGGGTAGCCACCATGTGCATTGGTCTCGGCCAAGGCATCTCCACCGTCTTCGAACGCGTTTAAGCGTCTCGTTGATGGAAGCCGGGGCCAAGTGCCCCGGTTTTTGTTTTTCCGGATTTATTTTTGCTTTTATTTTGAAAAAATTTGAACGAGGGCCAAAGCATGCCGATACAACCTGGGCTCTACCAACATTACAAAGGTCCGCAGTACCGCGTATTCAGTGTTGCGCGGCATTCGGAAACCGAAGAAGAAGTGGTCTTCTATCAAGCCCTGTATGGCGATTACGGCTTTTGGGTGCGTCCCTTGAGCATGTTCCTGGAGTCCGTCGAGGTTGACGGTGAACAGGTGCCACGCTTTGCTTTGGTGCAGGCCGAAGAAAGCCTTTTTAACAAGCCATAAGCTGAGTGCGCGCAAAACCCTGCGCTTGACCTCACCTTGTTGCCACTATATATAGCGGTGCCGCGTCAGGCGCCAACCGCCTTTCACTTCTCGAATTCAGGAATTTTCCGATCCATGGGCAAATCGCTGGTCATTGTGGAATCCCCGGCTAAGGCCAAGACCATCAACAAGTATTTGGGCAACGAATACGTGGTGAAGTCGAGTATCGGCCATATCCGAGACCTGCCCACCAGCGGTTCGGCTAGCGCCAGCAAAGAGCCAGCCGCCAAGCGCGGCAAGGCTGCCGCGGGTGAAGTGCCGGCACTGTCGCCGAAAGAAAAAGCGCGCAAGCAGCTGGTCGCGCGCATGGGCGTCGATCCGGACCATGGCTGGAAAGCCAAGTACGAGATCCTCCCGGGCAAGGAAAAAGTCATCGAAGAGCTGCGCCGGCTCGCCAAGGATGCTGACACCATCTATCTCGCAACCGACTTGGATCGCGAGGGGGAAGCCATTGCCTGGCACCTGCGCGAAGCCATCGGTGGTGACGACACCCGCTACAAGCGCGTGGTGTTCAACGAAATTACCAAGAAGGCGATTCAGGAAGCCTTCTCGAAACCAGGCGAGCTGGATATCGACCGCGTCAATGCCCAGCAGGCGCGTCGTTTCCTCGATCGCGTCGTGGGCTACATGGTTTCGCCGCTACTGTGGGCCAAGATCGCTCGCGGCTTGTCCGCCGGTCGTGTGCAATCGGTTGCCGTGAAGCTGGTGGTCGAGCGCGAACGTGAAATCCGCGCGTTCATCCCGGAAGAGTACTGGGAAGTTCACGCCGACCTCGGCACCGCCAAGGGCGCGACCGTGCGTTTCGACGTGGCCCGCGAGAAAGGCGAAGCCTTCAAGCCGCTCAACGAAACCCAGGCCATGGCCGCGCTGGAGAAGCTCAAGGCTTCCAGCTACAGCATCGTCAAGCGCGAAGACAAGCCGACCAGCAGCAAGCCGTCGGCGCCGTTCATCACCTCCACCCTGCAGCAGGCCGCGAGTAACCGCCTGGGCTTCGGTGTGAAGAAAACCATGATGATGGCCCAGCGTTTGTACGAAGCCGGCTACATCACCTATATGCGTACCGACTCCACCAACCTCTCGGTTGATGCCGTGGCGATGGCGCGTACCTATATTGAAGGCGAGTTCGGCAAGAAGTACCTGCCGGAAACCCCGAACGTCTACAGCAGCAAGGAAGGCGCACAAGAGGCTCACGAAGCGATTCGTCCGTCCGACGCCAATACCGAGCCAAGCAAGCTGTCGGGCATGGAGCGTGACGCTGAGCGCCTCTATGAGCTCATCTGGCGCCAGTTCCTCGCTTGCCAGATGCTGCCGGCGCAATACCTGTCGACCACGGTCACTGTGGGTGCAGGCGACTTTGAGCTGCGCGCCAAGGGCCGCATCCTGAAGTTCGACGGTTATACCCGCGTCATGCCGCAAATCGCCAAGCCGGGCGATGACGACGTACTGCCGGACATGGCCCAGGGCGACGCGATGAAGCTGATCAAGCTTGATCCGACCCAGCACTTCACCAAGCCACCGGCGCGTTACTCGGAAGCCAGTCTGGTAAAAGAAATGGAAAAACGCGGCATCGGTCGTCCTTCGACCTATGCGGCGATCATTTCGACCATCCAGGACCGTGGCTACGTGGCGCTGCACAACCGTCGTTTCTACTCGGAAAAGATGGGTGACATCGTCACCGAGCGACTGTCCGAGAGCTTCTCCCATTTGATGGACTACGGCTTCACCGCCGGCATGGAAGAGCATCTCGATGACGTGGCCCAGGGCGAGCGCGACTGGAAAAACGTGCTCGACGAGTTCTACGGCGACTTCAAGAAGAAACTCGAAGTAGCCGAAAGCCCGGAAAACGGCATGCGTGCCAACCAGCCGGTCATGACAGACATTCCGTGCACCACCTGCGGCCGGCCGATGCAGATCCGTACCGCGTCGACCGGTGTGTTCCTCGGTTGCTCGGGCTACAGCCTGCCGCCGAAAGAGCGCTGCAAGGCTACCGTCAACCTGGTGCCGGGCGACGAAATCGCTGCGGACGACGAGGGTGAGTCGGAGTCGCTGGTGTTGCGTGGCAAGCATCGCTGCCCGATCTGCAGCACGGCGATGGACGCCTACCTGCTCGATGAAAAGCGCAAGCTGCACATCTGCGGTAACAATCCGGATTGCGATGGCTACGAAATCGAAGAGGGCACTTATCGCATCAAAGGCTATGAAGGTCCGAGCCTGGAGTGCGACAAGTGTGGCAGCGAGATGCAACTCAAGACCGGCCGATTCGGCAAGTTCTTCGGGTGCACCAACGCGACGTGCAAGAACACCCGCAAGCTGTTGAAGAGCGGTGATGCGGCGCCACCGAAGATGGATCCGGTGAAAATGCCTGAGCTGAAGTGCGAAAAGGTCAACGACACCTACATTCTGCGCGACGGTGCATCCGGTCTGTTCCTGGCGGCCAGCCAGTTCCCGAAAAACCGCGAGACCCGTGCTCCGCTGGTGATGGAGATCATCCCGCACAAAGATGAGATCGATCCGAAGTATCACTTCCTCTGCGAAGCGCCGAAGAAGGATCCGGATGGTCTGCCAGCGGTGATCCGTTACAGCCGCAAGACCAAGGAGCAGTACGTGCAGACCGAAGTCGACGGTAAGCCGACTGGCTGGAAGGCGTTCTACGACGGAGGCAAGTGGAAAGTCGAAGACAAGCGTCCAGCTGCGAAAGCGTAAAGCTTCGCGGCAATGAAAAGGCCGCATGAGAACCCTCGGGTTTTCATGCGGCCTTTTTTTGTGCTCCTGCAAAAAAAAGGGGGAGCTTGCGGTAATGCCAGTCAGTTAAGCAATTTCAGCCGCGACACCCTTTGTAGCAGCTGCCGAGCCCGCGAGGCGGCGTTCGGCTGCGAAGCAGTCGTAAAACCAGTAATCGCGGTACGTCAGGCAGACCGCGTCAGCCGGACT